>JAFYOG010000164.1 GCA_017560285.1 Clostridia bacterium | reverse complement strand
TTAAGAGTGCTAAAAAACGACAAAAACGGCAGGAGGTTACAAAATGGAGCTTAACGAACGCAAGCGGGCGATACTGCGGTCGGTGGTGGATGCATATATTCAAACCGGCGAACCCGTGGGCTCTAAATACCTTGCCACCGATTTTAACATTTCCAGCGCAACCATTCGTAACGAAATGAGCGATTTGGAGGAAATGGGGTACCTTGAACAGCCCCACACCTCGGCGGGCAGAGTTCCCACCGCAAAGGGCTACCGCACCTACGTAGAAAACCTTATGGGCAGATATTACCTTGCTATGGAAGAGGTAGAGGTTCTTGACGAGGTTATAGAGCACAAGCTTAACGAAATTACCAAGCTTATGGAGGAAGCCAGCCACGCAATAGGCGAGGTTACAAATTACACCTCCTTTGCCTTTATAGGCGGAAGCGGAAGCGAAGCACAACGGTACGAAGCAGTTTATATAAGCGAAACCGATTTCTTGCTGATTATGATCTGCAAGGACGGCTCTGTCAGGTCAAGGCAGGTAAAAACCCAAGAGCCCATTAACGCAGAGCTTTTGGAAACCGCAAAGAGCGCCCTTAACAAATGCTTTACCAACGTTACGTTGGACCAAATTAACCTTAATATAGTTTTGGAATTTGAAGCCGCCATGGGCGAGCATAAATCCTTTGCCACAATGCTTTTGCGGGTGGTGAACGAAATGTTCAATTCCTACGACAGCGAAAAGGTGCATATAGACGGCGTAACCAAGCTGCTTTCCCACCCCGAATTTTTTAACGTAGCCAAGGTACAAAGCGTGCTTAGTATGATAGAAGAACGCAAGCGGTTTTCGGAACTGATGAAGAAAGCCGTACCCGGTCAAACAAGCATTGTGTTCGGCGAAGAAGCCGAGGGCATTGCGCCCCCCGGCACGGGCTTTGTGTTCCACCCCATAAGCGTTGGGGGCAAGGTTGTTGGCGCAATAGGCGTTATCGGCCCCAAGCGTATGGATTACAAAAAGGTTATCGCTTCCCTTGATTATTTCGCCGAAGGGCTTACCAAGGGCAACGTTATTAATACAGATTTACTGATAGGAGAACCCACCCATGGAAGAACAGAAGATTAACGAAGAAGAAGTTAAAGAACCTGCCAAGGAAGCAAAAAAAGAAGAAAAGGCAAGCAAAAAGGCTAACAAGGAAATAGAAGCGTTGCAGGCACAGCTTGCAGAATCCAACGATAAATATTTACGTCTTGCGGCGGAATACGATAATTTCCGCAAGCGCAGTGCAAAGGAAAAGAGCGATGCTTACGCCGATGCTTACAGCGATGCAATAAAGGCGCTTCTTCCCCTTGCAGACAGCTTGGATAAAGCCTTGGAATTTAGCCCCGAGGACGATGGCATAAAGGCGCTTTGCAAGCTTTTAACCGACACCTTTGCAAAAATCGGCGTAACCGCTATCGAATCTGACGGCAAGGAATTCGACCCCAACCTTCACAACGCGATTATGCACGACACCGACGAATCTGTGGGCGAAAATATTATCGTTCAAACCTTCCAAAAGGGCTATATGCTGGGCGAAAAGGTTATAAGACATTCTATGGTTAAGGTTGCAAATTAACCAAAATTAAATTCGATTAAAAATTAACTTATATAAAAAGGATGGTATTTTATTATGGCAAAGATTATTGGTATCGACTTAGGTACAACTAACTCCTGCGTTGCCGTTTACGAAGGCGGCGAACCCGTTGTTATCCCCAACGCAGAGGGTAACAGAACCACACCCTCCGTGGTAGCTTTCTCTAAAACAGGCGAAAGAATGGTTGGTCAGGTTGCAAAAAGACAGGCAATTACCAACCCCGATAAAACCGTTATCTCTATCAAGCGCGAAATGGGCACCAACTATAAGGTAGATATCGACGGCAAGGCTTACACCCCCCAAGAAATAAGCGCAATGGTATTGCAAAAGCTTAAGAGCGATGCCGAAACCTACCTTGGCACCACCGTTAACCAAGCGGTTATCACCGTTCCCGCTTACTTTTCCGATGCACAGCGTCAGGCTACCAAGGATGCAGGTAAGATTGCAGGCTTAGAGGTTCTTCGTATTATTAACGAACCCACCGCAGCGGCGCTTGCTTACGGCTTGGATAAGGATATCGACCAAAAGGTTATGATCTACGACCTTGGCGGCGGTACCTTCGACGTATCTATTTTGGAAATAAGCGAAGGCGTGTTCGAGGTTCTTTCCACCAGCGGCGACACCCGCTTGGGCGGCGACGATTTTGACGAAAAGGTTATGAACTGGATCGCCGACAGCTTTAAAGCAGAGCAAGGCATTGACCTTCGCGGCGATAAAATGGCTATGCAGAGATTAAAGGAAGCCGCAGAAAAGGCAAAGATCGAGCTTTCCGGTATGATGTCCACCAACATCAACCTTCCCTTTATCACTGCCGATGCTACCGGCCCCAAGCACTTTGATGCTACCCTTACCCGCGCTAAGTTCGACGAGCTTACCCGCGACCTTGTAGACAGAACCATGACCCCTGTTAAGCAGGCATTGCGCGATGCAGGCTTGCAGCCTTCACAGGTAGATAAGGTGCTTTTGGTTGGCGGTTCTACCAGAATTCCCGCCGTTTACGATGCAGTTAAGAGCTTTATCGGCAAGGAACCCTTTAAGGGCATTAACCCCGACGAATGCGTAGCTGTGGGCGCGGCTATTCAGGGCGGCGTGCTTGGCGGCGACGTTAAGGATTTGCTTCTTTTGGACGTTACTCCCCTTTCCTTGGGTATCGAAACCTTGGGCGGCGTGTTCACCAAGATTATCGACAGAAACACCACTATTCCCGTTCAGAAGAGCCAGGTATTCTCTACCGCGGCAGATAACCAGCCCTCGGTTGAAATCCACGTGCTTCAGGGCGAACGGGAAATGGCGGCAAACAACACCACCTTGGGCAGATTCAGCCTTGACGGTATTGCACCTGCTCCCAGAGGTGTACCTCAGATCGAGGTTTCCTTCGATATCGATGCCAACGGTATTGTTAACGTAAAGGCTACCGATAAGGGCACCGGCAAGGAACAGCACATTACCATTCAGTCCTCCAGCAATATGAGCAAGGATGCTATCGACGCCGCTATCCGCGATGCGGAAATGCACGCCGAGGAGGACAAAAAGCGCAAGGAAGCGGTAGAAGCCAAGAATATGGCGGAATCCCTTATTTTCCAATGCGAAAAGACAATGAACGATGCAGGCGATAAGCTTACCGATGCAGACAAAGCCCCCGTTAACGCGGCTATCGAAAAGCTTAAATCCAGCGTTGCGGCAGATAACACCGATGCTATCAAGGCAGATACCGATGCATTGCAGAAGGCTATTTACGATATAA
The DNA here is from genome assembly GCA_017560285.1 of Clostridia bacterium. Classification (GTDB taxonomy): domain Bacteria; phylum Bacillota; class Clostridia; order Oscillospirales; family CAG-382; genus Coliplasma. The sequence goes on along the minus strand of JAFYOG010000164.1, from coordinate 15,363 downwards.
GCGCAAAGCTTTACCAGCAGGAAAACCCCGCACAGGGCGGCGGTTGCGATTGCGGCAACGGCGATTGCGGCGGCGATTGCGGTAACAACGGCGGCAAGGATTATTACGATGCCGACTTTACCGACAAATCTTCCAACTAATTAACCCCAAAAAGAAAAGAGAGGAAACATACATCCTCTCTTTTCATAGGTTTATAACACGAGGTAAAACCCTATGGCAGAAAAAAGAGATTGCTATGAGATTTTAGGCATAAGCAAAACTGCTACCGACGACGAAATTAAAAAAGCTTACCGCCGTATGGCAAAGCAATATCACCCCGATGCCAACCCCGGCAACAAAGAAGCCGAGGATAAATTTAAAGAGGTAAACGAGGCTTATTCTATACTTTCCGACAGCGAAAAGAAGGCTAATTACGACCGCTTTGGTTATGCAGGGGTAGACCCATCTGCAGGTGGCGGCGGTTTTGGTGGCGGCTTTAGCGGCGGCTTCGATATGGGCGATATTTTCGATATGTTCGGCGGTATGTTCGGCGGCGGCGGAAGAAGCCAGCGTGCCAACGCGCCCATGCGCGGCGAGGACGTGGGATTACGCATTACCATAGATTTTAACGAATCGCTTTTCGGCTGTAAAAAGGACGTTTCCTATACCCGCATAGAAAATTGCGGCGAATGCGGCGGCAGCGGCGCGGCAAAGGGCACAAGCCCCCAAACCTGCCGTAAATGCGGCGGCAGAGGTATGATAAACGTTCAAAAGCGTACCCCCTTTGGTATGATGCAAAGCACCGTTGCCTGCGACGAATGCGGCGGCAGAGGCAAAACCATACAAACCCCTTGTAAGGAATGCCGCGGCAGCGGTACGGTAAGAAAGAACAAGACCTTAGAGGTTAACATCCCCGCGGGTATAGATAACGGCCAGCGCATTGCGTTGCACGGTCAGGGCGATTGCGGTACAAACGGCGGCCCTGCAGGGGACCTTATTATTCAGGTTGTAATACGTCGGCACGAATATTTTGTCCGCGACGGGTTCGATTTGCTTTTAGAGCTTCCCATTACCTTTGCCGATGCGGCGTTGGGCGCAAAAATAGAAATTCCCACCCCCGACGGCAGAGGCGAGCTTGCCATACCCGAAGGCACCCAAACGGGAAGCACCTTTGCAATACGCGGCAAGGGCGTGCCCAAGCTTAACGGCAGGGGCAGAGGCGACCTTTTGGTTACCGTGGTTGTAGAAACCCCCAAGGGCTTATCGAAAAAGCAAAAGGAATTACTTAAGGATTTCCAAGACAGCATGGACGATAAAAACCACGCAAAGAAAAAAAGCCTGTTTGATAAATTTAAGAAATAGACTTAAAAAGGACGGTCCCCCGTCCTTTTTACGTTTGCTCTTGATTTTTGCCGTGCATTGTGTTAAAATTTTGTTAACTAATTAAAACATAGAGGTGTTTTATGAAAAAACTTCTGTTTTCGGCATTTGTTTTAGTTTTATTGTTTGTTTTTATCCCCACCTTATCTGTTTCCGCGGCAGAAACCACCGGCAGCTGCGGCGACGACATCACCTGGGCTTTTGAGGACAACACCCTTATAATTTACGGCACGGGTGAAATGTACAACTACAGTTCCACCAGTATGCCTTGGTACAGCCACAGAAACAACATCACCAAGGTTGTTATCGGCGACGGTATTACCACCATTGGCAGCGACGCGTTCTACAGTCATACCAAGCTGGAACAGGTTCAATTATCCACAACCTTAAGAACTATCGGCAGATACGCCTTTTACAATTGCGAAAAATTAACCAACGTATCCTTCCCCGATTCCATGCGTACAATAAGTTCTTATGCCTTTTCGGATTGCGACAGCTTTACTGCTATAACAATCCCCTCCTGCATAACAACCATTGGCGAGGATGCATTTAAAAATTGCATTAACGTAAGCCAAATTAATTATGAGCCTGCAGAAATAGAAAGCTATTCCAAGGCATTTTCCAACGTTGGCTCTAACGTAGATAAATGTACTGTAACCTTTGGTGCGCACGTGGTTTACGTGCCTGCAAATATGCTTTACGGCTGTACGTACGTTACCGACGTTGAATTTCTTGCACCTTTGGTAAAAACCATTGGAAATTATGCTTTTTACGGTTGCGAAAGACTTAAAAGCATACCCATGCCCATCAGTGTTAAAACCATAGGCAATTATGCTTTTTATGGTTGCAAAAAGCTTACCGCTATCGACATACCCGCAAGCGTTACTTCTATCGGAAGCGATGCGTTTGATAATTGCGTAAACGTGGAACAAATCAATTATAATCCACTCGAAATTCAAAGTATAGACGGCAGATTTACAAACGTGGGTTCTAACACCGACGGCGTTAGCGTTTATTTCGGTTCGGATGTTGTAATAGTTCCCAACTATATTTTTAACGGCTGCACCAACATTGTTAAGGTTCAGTTCTACGGCATGGACGTGGAAACCATCGGCAACAGCGCATTTTACGGTTGCACAAAGCTTGGCAACTTTACACTTCCCGCAAATGTTAAAACTATAGGCAGTGATGCATTTAGCGGTTGCAAAAAGCTTACCGTTATTGATATTCCCAAAAAAGTCACTTCTATCGGAAACAATGCATTTGATAATTGCGTAAACGTGGAACAAATCAATTATAACCCCCCCGAAATTCAAAGTATAGACGGCAGATTCTCAAACGTGGGTTCTAACACCGACGGCGTTAGCGTTTATTTCGGTTCGGATGTTGTAACAGTTCCCAAGTATATTTTTAGCGGCTGCACCAACATTGTTAAGGTTCAATTCTACGGCATGAAGGTGGAAACCATAGGCGAAAGCGCATTTAATGGCTGCACAAAGCTTGGCAATATTTCATTTCCCGCAAATGTAAAAACAATTGGACAGTACGCCTTTGAAAATTGCAAAAATTTCACCAAAATAGTTATTCCTTCAAGCGTAAAATCTATTGGATACCGTGCTTTCTCGGGCTGTAGCGGAGTAACCGAAATAGACTATAACCCCGCAGATATAGCAAGCCTAGATAACGTATTCTCCGGCGTTGGTTCCGATACCGACGGCGTTACCGTTGGCATAGGATCAACTGTTGTAACAGTTCCCAAGTATATTTTTAACGGCTGCACCAACATTGTTAAGGTTCAGTTCTACGGAATTAATGCGGAAACCATAGGCGAAAGTGCATTTGATGGTTGCACAAAGCTTGGCAATATTTCATTTCCCGCAAACGTAAAAACAATTGGACAGTACGCCTTTGAAAATTGCAAAAATTTCACCAAAATAGTTATTCCTTCAAGCGTAAAATCTATTGGATACCGTGCTTTCTCGGGCTGTAGCGAAGTAACCGAAATAGACTATAGCCCCGCAGATATAACAAGCTTAGATAACGTATTCTCCGGCGTTGGTTCCGATACCGACGGCGTTACCGTTACCATTGGCGCAAACGTAGAAATTATTCCCAAGAGTATGTTTTCGAGCAACAAAAACATTGCCTCTGTTACCATAAACGGCGAAAAGATTAAAACCATCGGTTCTTATGCTTTCGACGGCTGTTCGAATTTAGCAACAATTACGCTGCCCAAATCTCTTACTACCGTAAGCAGCTACGCCTTTGACGGTTGCAGCAACCTTTCCTCCGCCATCTATTACGGCAACAGCTTGGAATGGAAGAACGTTACCGTTGGCTACAAAAATGATGCCTTACTTAACGCATTGGATATTCAAGGTCCCGAGCCCGAATATACCGTTGGCGATATTAACGGCAACGGCAAGATAGATGCCCGCGATTACCTCTTACTTAAGCGCGCATACTTCGGCACTTATACCTTAACCTGCGCCCCCGAAGCTGCCGACATTAACGGCAATGGCAAGATAGATGCAAGAGATTATTTGTTGTTAAAGAGAGCGTATTTCGGTACTTATACAATTCAATAAAACAAGAAGGTTTTGCGAAATGCAAAACCTTCTTTCCTTTTCTTTTCACTTTTCTCTCTTCACTCTTCACTTATATAAATTTGCTCTTCACTTATATAAATATATTGCCCGTTTTTGCTTGATTTTTTATAATATTTGTGGTATATTGTTATATTGATAAAGAATCGATTACTATACCCTTTTTTTAACGCAAGGAGATGACGGAATGAAAAAGCGATTAATTGCTATCGACGGCTTGGATGCCTCGGGCAAGATGACACAAACCGAAATGCTTAAGGATTTGCTGGAAGCAAAGGGAATAAAATACCGTTATCTATCCTTCCCCACCTACGATGCCGATTATTCCGCCCACGTTAATATGTATTTAAAGGGCAGGTTCGGCGATAACCCCGAAGCCGTTAACGCCTTTGCCGCAAGCAGCTTTTTTGGGGCAGACAGATTTTGCTCTTATATGCTCGATTGGAAAAAGGATTACGACGACGGCGCAATTATTCTTGCAAACCGTTATACCTCGGCAAACGCGGTGCACCAGCTTTCTAAAATGCCCGAAAGCGAATACGAAAGCTTTTTGGCTTGGCTTATGGATTACGAATACGAAAAATTAGGCATTCCCAAGCCCAACGCGGTGGTTTATTTGTGCGTACCCCCTGCGGTTTCCCAAAAAATGATACAGCACCGCTGTGACGAAACGGGGGCCGAAAAGGATATTCACGAAAAGAACAAAGCCCACCTTGAAAACAGCTATAAAGCCGCGTTGTATTCTGCAGAAAAGCTTGGCTGGATAAAGATAGATTGCAGTACCGACGGCGAAATGCGCACAAGAGAGGATATTCAGCAGGAAATCATAAACAGCTTAAAGGATATTATCCCCGAAATTCAATAAAAGGACGTGTATTTTATGAACAACGTATATATGATGTTAGCCCGCGGGTTCGAGGAAAGCGAGGCTATTGTTCCCGCCGATTTGCTTAAGCGGGCAGGTGCAACCGTTATTTTGGTTGCTACCGAGGGCGGCTTGGCTGTACCCGGCGCCCACGGAATTACCGTTACCGCCGATATGACCATAGACGAGGTTCGGAAAGAGGATATTGATTGCGTAATTCTTCCCGGCGGTGCTATGGGCACCCAGCTTTTGGGCAACAACCCCAAGGTTTTGGATATTATCGAGCACGCCGCAAGCCGCGGAATTTATATTGGTGCAATATGCGCCGCCCCCTCGGTTTTGGGCAAGATGCGATTGCTTGACGGCAGAAAAGCGGCGGTTTACCCCGGCTTTGACGAAAGCATGAAGCACGCCACCGTTACAGGCAAAAAGGTAGAGCAGGACGATATATTTATTACCGCCGAAGGTATGGGTGTTTCCTTTGAATTTGGCTTTAAGCTTATAGAAATGCTTTTTGGCGCCCAAAAGGTTGCGGATATAAGAAGCCAAATTAGATTTCCCAATTAGTTTTTTATAAAAACCGCTAAAAGGAGGTAACGGCGTGAAAGAAGCCCTAAAGGAAAAAATAAAACAGCCCGAATTTACTGCGCCGTTGCTTGTTTTGGTTGTATTTTTGGCAATGCAGGTTGCGGGTGTGGCGGTTAACAATCTGGAAGAAGGCAATATTTTTATCGCCTTGGGAATTGTTCAGCTTTTGGCAATAGGCTTGCCCTGTATTGCATATTATTTATTAAAGGGCAGAAGGCTGGAAGAACCCCTTTCGGTTATCCCCAAGCGCGGCCCCCAGCTGTTGTTTTTGCTGTTTGCGGCGGTGTTCTTTATCACCGGCTCGCTGCTTATAAAGTTTTTTTACTTCGTTTACGATATCGATGCAAGCGCCACGGTTAATATTTACAACACCGTTTTTGCCGAAAACAGCGCCATAAGGCATTTAGAGGTTATACTCTCGCTTATAATTATACCTGCAGTGTGCGAAGAAATTTTGTTTAGGGGTATTTTGTTTAGCGAATACCGCAAGCACGGCACTGCAAACGCTATAGTTATATCGGCTTTGTGCTTTTCGATGTTTCATTTTTCGGCAACCGAGTTCCCCGTTTATTTGTTTGCGGGCTTGCTTTTTGGCTTTACTGCCGCGGTAACCCGGTCGGTAATACCCTCGGTGGCACTGCATTTGCTTAGCAACACCCTTAACATTTACGGAAGCGACGCGTTTTTGCGTAACACGGTTAACACTAACGGTACTTATTTCGTTGGGTTCTTGCTTATTATGGTGGCGGCGTTGGCGTTTATACTTTTGCTTTCCCGCGTGGAAACGGTCTGCCACGGCTATGCCGAAAAGCCCCCCGTGGAAGCTATTCCCCCAAAAAGCACCCAAGGGTTCGGCAAGGTGTTCCTTTCCCCAAGCTTTTTGCTGTTGGTGGTTGCATTTTTGGTTATAACATTTTTGGTTTAGATATTTAGATTTTAGTTTTATTTTATAAAGGAGGTATTGCTTTGGCTGACAATAACGAAAGAAGCCGCGCTTCGGAGCTTTTTGCTTTGTTGAACGAGGTTCATAACGAAGATAATTCTGCCGATAACGGCGTAAAAAGCGTTGCGGAAGAAGCTCACAGCGTAGACGAGCTTTTGGATATTTTATCCCAAAACAGCGAAGAAGAACCGCAGGATAACGGCTTTGGCGAGGAAATTCCCGTTTCTATATTCAGCCATCTTAGCGAAGAGGGTGCCGAAGCAAACGAGCCTGAATCTGCCGGAATTAAAGGCATACACGTTACCAACGTTGGGTCCCACTTTACCGACGAAGCAGTACCCACACCCCCCTTGCCCGAAGCAGAATTGCCCGAGGAAGAGGAAGAAGAGGAAGAACGGGTTACCGCAGGGGTGCGAGTGTTCCAATTCCTGCGGGGCAGCAGCTTTATCCCCAAGGCGTGTATTTATATTTTGGTGGTCTGCCTTGTTTCGGTTTATCTTGCCTATTTTGCAATATCCGTGGGTAACGATATTTTCTCGTTGGTAACCGAAAAAAGAGAAGTAACCATAGTTATCCCCGAAAACGCTACCGATGATGACGTTGCAAAAATATTAAAAGAAAACGGAATTATAGAATACGATTGGGTATACACAATGTATATGGGCTACCGCGGCGACGGCGACGAAAAAACCGTATATCTTCCCGGCGAGCATACCCTTTCTACCGATATGAACTATTCCCAAATTATTTACCGTCTTACCCACGGCGAAAACGTTAGGGAAATTAAGCGCGTTACCATACCCGAGGGCTACACCGTAAACCAGATTATAGACCTTTTGGTCAGCGAGGGCATTGGCGAACGCCGCGATTATATAGAAGCTATTAACAACTACCCCTATAAATGGGATTTTGTTAAGCAGTTAACCGAGCTTGGCTATTCCGAGCACAGAACCTACCGTTTAGAGGGCTATTTGTTCCCCGATACCTACGATTTTTATACCGACGAGGACGAGGTTTACGTTATAAACAAAATGCTTGGCGCATTTAACGATAAGTTCTGGAAGGATTTTGTTAAGGTAGATAAAAACGGTTTTTCCTACCAAAACCAATTTATAGAGGAATACGGCCTTACCTTTGACGATGCTATTACCCTGGCATCTATTATCCAAGCCGAAGGCGGCACCGCAAGAGATTTCTATTACGTTTCTTACGTATTCCACAACAGAATTAAGCATAAAACCGATTTTCCCAAGCTGGAAAGCGATGCTACCATTCAGTACGTATTGCCCGAGCGTGTATCTTCCTCGGAGCTTGATACAAGCTTGGATACCCCCTATAACACCTATTTGTACGATGGCCTTACCCCCGGTGCCATAAGCAACCCCGGTTTAGAGGCTTTAAGTGCGGTGCTGTTCCCCGAACCGCCCGAAGACCCCGATTCCGACCCCGACGATATAGAATATATCGACGCTTACTATTTCGTTTCTAACGATGCGGGCAAGACCTATTACGCCCACAGCCTTAGAGCCCACGAAAAGAACAAGGAAAAGGTTAAACAAGAAAACGAGGAAATAAAGGCAGGTACCTATGAAGGATAATTTTACAAAGCCCGAACTGCTTTCTCCTGCCGGCAATTTGGAAAAATTAAAATACGCCGTAAATTACGGCGCCGATGCGGTTTATTGCGCGTTAAACAAGTTTGGTATGCGCGCAAGCGCAGGCAACCTTAACCCCCAAGAGCTGGCGTTGGGCATAGAATACGCCCACAAACATGGCGCAAAGGTTTACGTTACGCTAAACACCATGCCGCGGGATACACAGCTTGCCGAACTGCGGGAATATGCAAAAATTCTTGCAGAAATTACACCCGACGCTTTTATTATAAGCGACCCCGGTGTAATGGATATTATTAAAGAAGAAGTTCCCCAGGGGGTTATTCACCTTTCTACACAGGCAAGCACCGTAAACTCTGCCGCCGTAAACTTTTGGTACAAGCAGGGTGTAAGGCGGGTTGTGCTGGCAAGGGAGCTTTCTTTAAAGGAAATTGCCCTTATAAAGCAAAATATACCCGCGGATATGGAACTTGAATGCTTTGTCCACGGGGCGATGTGCGTTTCTTATTCGGGTAGATGTCTGCTTTCAAATTATCTTACGGGCAGGAACGCCAACGGCGGCGCCTGCGCCCAGCCCTGCAGATGGAAATACCATCTTAGGGAGGAAAAGCGAAGCGAAAACCTTTATGCCGAGGAGGACGAAAACGGAACCTACGTATTTTCCTCTAAGGATATGCGAATGATAGAGCATATAGCCGATTTGGTTAACGCGGGCATAGATTCCTTTAAAATAGAGGGCAGAATGAAGAGCGCCTATTACACCGCCGCCATTACCAACGCATACCGTATTGCCATAGATAACTATTTTGCGGGCAAGCCCTTTGATGCAGGCTGTCTTAAAGAAACCGAAAACGTCAGCCACAGGGAATACGGCACGGGCTATTTTTATGCAAGCCCCGATAGCGATGCCAACGTGGTAGACGCCAACGAATATATTGCCGACAGACCTTTTTTGGCTACCGTTACCGAATTCTTGCCCGAAAAAGGCTTGGCAAGGTGCGTTCAGCGCAACAAAATGGTTGTGGGGCAAAAGGCAAATATTCTTTCGCCAAAAAGCTTTGGCAGAGATATTGTTATCGGCAAAATGTACGATATAGATATGAACCCCATAGAATCTACCCCCCACGCGCAGATGGAATTTTATTTAGAGCTTGATAGCGCCAACGAGGGCGACATTATAAGAGGATAAAAAATGAATTCGCTTTTTGAGCTTGCCACCGAAAAGGTTACCGTTATTTCGGGTCCTTACGGGTCGGGCAAAACAAACGTTGCCGTTAATTTGGCAATGGATATTGCAAAAAACAATACGGTTTGCCGCGTGGCGGATTTAGATATTGTAAACCCCTATTTCCGCAGTGCGGATAACGAAGGTATGCTTGCAGATTTGGGTGTGCAAACCCTTATACCCGAATTTGCAAACACCAACGTAGATATACCTGCCTTGCCAAAAAATTATCAGCTTTTGTTTAACGGCGAGGGTAAATCCGTTGCCGACGTTGGCGGCGATGCCGACGGCGCGGCGGTTTTGGGGTTATCCCACGACGATTATATTAACAGCGGCTATAAAATGTATTTCGTTTATAACCGTTACCGCTACGTTACTGCCGACCCTATGGGTGCCTTAGAGGTTTTAGAGGGCATACAGCGGGCATCGGGGTTGACCTTCCACGGCATTATAAACAACAGCAACCTTGGGGAGGAAACCACCGCAGAAACGGTTATTAACGCTATCCCCTATGCAACCGAATTTGCACAGATGGCAAACCTGCCGTTGCTTTTAACAACCTCGCCCGATTGGGTAGAGGTTCCCAACACCGTAAAAATTAAAGATATAACAAAAAAACTATTCTAAGAGGAAAAGACTATGAACAAAGTTAGCTTTAACACAGAACTGTGCAAGGGCTGCGGACTTTGTGTTACTGCCTGCCCCAAAAAGATTGTCTTTTTGGATAAGAGCGTGCTTAACGCAAAGGGCTATCACCCTGCAACGGTTACCGAAATTGAAAAATGCATTGCCTGCGCTATGTGTGCGACAATGTGTCCCGACGTGGTTATAAAAGTAGAAAGAGGTGTTTAATAATGGGCGAAAAGTTGTTAATGAAGGGCAACGAAGCTATTGCAGAAGCCGCTATTCGTTCCGGCTGTAAGCTGTTCTTCGGTTACCCTATTACCCCCCAGACAGAGCTTGCCGAATATATGGCAAAGCAAATGCCCAAGCGCGGCGGTTTAAGCCTTCAGGCAGAAAGCGAGGTTGCCGCAATTAATATGGTATTGGGCGCGGCAAGCACCGGCGCAAGAGTTATTACCAGCTCCTCTTCCCCCGGAATTTCGCTTAAGAGCGAAGGTATTTCCTACATAATCGGCTCTGACCTTCCCTGCGTTATCGTAAACGTACAGCGCGGCGGCCCCGGCTTGGGCGGTATTCAGCCTGCACAGAGCGATTATAATCAGGCTACCAAGGCGTTGGGCCACGGCGACGGCCACGCTATCGTTCTTGCACCCAACTCTGTTCAGGAAATTGCTACCTTGGTAGGCGAAGCCTTTGACCTTGCGGATATTTACCGTATGCCCTGTATGATTTTGGCTGACGGCGCACTTGGTCAGATGATGGAGCCCGTAGATTTCGAGGCAAAGCCCGCCCGCGAAATCCCCGAAAAGGATTGGGCATGCTGCGGCCACGGCGGCAAGCGCGTTCACAATATTGTAAACTCGCTTTATATCGAGCCCGAAAAGCTTGAAGAAATCGTTAACGAACGCTTTGAACGCTACAGAAAGCTTGAAGAAAACGAGGTTAAGTACGAGGAATACCTTACCGAGGATGCAGATATTATTCTTGTTTCCTACGGTATTACCGCAAGAATTGCAAAAACCGCGGTACGCAACGCCCGCAAGATGGGCATTAAAGCAGGCTTGTTCCGTCCCATTACCCTTTATCCCTTCCCCAAAAAGCAGTTGATGGCTCTTGCCGAAAAGACAAATTGCTTCCTTTCGGTGGAAATGAATATGGGTCAGATGGTAAACGACGTAAAGCTTGCTATCGAATGTAAAAAACCTGTATATCACTACGGAAGAACGGGCGGTATGATTCCCTCTCCCGAAGAAATATTACAAAAAATCCAAGAATATTCGGGAGGTAACGCATAATGGTAGTTTTCGATAAACCCCACGCTTTAACAGACACACCCTTTCACTATTGCCCCGGCTGTACCCACGGTATTATTCACCGCTTGGTTGCCGAAGTAATCGACGAATTGGGATTAGAGGATACCACCGTTGGTATTGCGCCCGTTGGTTGCTCGGTTTTTGCTTACAACTATTTTAACTGCGATATGATCGAGGCTCCCCACGGCAGAGCTCCTGCCGTTGCTACCGGCGTTAAGCGCGCCAACCCCGATTTAACCGTATTTACCTACCAAGGCGACGGCGACCTTGCCGCAATAGGCACTGCCGAAACCGTACACGTTGGTACCCGCGGCGAAAACCTTACCATTATCTTTGTAAACAACGCAATTTACGGTATGACAGGCGGTCAGATGGCGCCTACCACACTTATCGGTCAGGTTTCCACCACCTCGCCCTACGGCAGAATTAAAGAACTGCAGGGCAGCCCTATTCGCGTTTGCGAAATGATGGCTACTCTTGACGGCGTTGCCTATGCGGAACGTGTTTCGGTAGACTGTGTAAAGAACGTTCTTGCCGCTAAAAAGGCAATTAAGAAGGGCTTTGAAAACCAGATGAACAAAAAAGGTCTTTCTATTATCGAGGTTCTTTCCACCTGCCCCACCAACTGGGGTCTTTCTCCCGAAAAATCCCTTGAATGGTTGCGCGAAAATATGATGACCCATTACCCCTTGGGCGTATATAAGGATATTACAAAGGAGGAAGCGTAAAATGAGTGCTATACTTTTGGCAGGCTTTGGCGGTCAGGGCATTTTGTTTGCAGGCAAACAGCTTGTTTTGGCAGGTATGAAGATAGGCAAGGAAATTAGCTGGCTTCCCTCTTACGGCCCCGAAATGCGCGGCGGTACCTGTAACTGCTCGGTTAATATCGACGACGAACCCATCGGTTCCCCCCTCGTTACCGCACCCGATATTCTTATTGCAATGAACAAGCCCTCGCTTTTAAAGTTCGAAGGCAAGGTTGTTAAGGACGGCGTTATTATTATCGACAGCTCTTTGGTAGACGTAAAGACATCCCGCGATGACGTTAACGCCTATTATATCCCCGCAACCCAGCTTGCAAACGATGCAGGCATAAGCAAGCTTGCAAACGTTATCGTTTTGGGCTATCTTATTAAAAAGACCGGTCTTTACGATGCAGACTATTTTATGGAATGCATAAAGGCTTCTGCCCCCAAGGCAAAGCCCGAGCTTGGCGAGCTTAACGCAAAAGCGTTGCAGATCGGCTACGATTACGAATAATTTATAACAAAAGGCGGGCTTTTGGGGCGTTTTGCTTCAAAAGCCTTGCCCGTTAGCTTTGTTAAGGACGTGTATTTATGAATTATAACTGCGCAGGTATTATTGTTGCCGCAGGCAGCGGTACAAGAATGGGCGGCGTTTCTAAGCCCAATATAAAAATCTTGGGCGTTACTTTGTTCGAATACGTGTTAAAGGCGTTTTGCCAATCTATGGCAGAAAGAATCGTTGTTGTCTGCTCTAAGGATAATATTGAATCGCTTAAAGAAATTGCCGCGGGATATAATAAAGAAATATCCTTTGTTTTGGGCGGCAGCACAAGGGCGGAATCGGTTTTTAACGGAATTACCGCCGCAAACGCAGATATTGCCTGCGTGCACGATTGTGCAAGACCGTTTATTACGGCTTACCTTATTGACCAAACCATAAAAACGGCGGCAGAAAAGGGCGCATCCTGCCTTTGCTCGCCTATTACCGATACCGTAAAGCATAAAGACCCCCAAACGGGTATAGTTTCTACCCCTAACCGAGATAATATGTTTGCGGTACAAACCCCACAATGCTTTAAAACCGAACATTATCTTAACGCAAAGGCGGCCGCGGGCGAGAGCTATATAAGCTTTACCGACGAAACCTCGCTTTTGGAAGCCGCAGGCGTTGAAGTTGAATATATAAAAACCTCTTGCACCAACATTAAGCTTACCACCGTTGACGATATTCCCATTGCGGAAATTTTAATGAAAAGGGCGTTGAACAATGATTAGAATGGGACAAGGGTACGACGTACACCGTCTTACCGAAGACAGAAAATTAATATTAGGCGGGGTTGATATCCCCTACGAAAAGGGCTTGTTGGGGCATTCCGATGCCGACGTTTTAACCCACGCAATATGCGATGCCCTTTTGGGCGCCGCCGCGCTGGGGGATATAGGAAAGCGCTTTCCCGACAGCGATAACAAATACAAGGGCATAAATTCGCTTATTTTGCTTGCTCAGGTTGGCGAGCTTCTTGCCACAATGGGCTGTAAGATAAACAATATCGATGCAACCGTTATTGCCCAAGAGCCCAAGATGTCGCCTTATATCGACGAAATGCGCCGCAACATCGCAAAAACCCTTAACCTTAGCACCGGTGCGGTAAGCATTAAGGCTACCACCGAGGAATGGCTTGGATTTACAGGCAGAAAAGAAGGCATTGCCGCAATGGCGGTTGCCGTTATTGACGAATAAGGTTTTAAATGAAGATAGAAAAAAGCGTTATTACAGAGGGTGTTACCCTCTCTACCCACACAACCGATAAATTTAAATCGGCGGTTATGACAGTATCCTTCGCTTTGCCCTTGGATAAAGAAACCGCCAGCGGATATTCCCTGCTTACCAACCTGCTTTCCCTTTCCACGGGGGATTACCCTACGATGCAATCCTTTTCTGTTATAAAGGACGAGCTTTACGCCCTTGGGCTTGATGCCTTCGTTCAGCGCAGAAGCGAGATTTTGTTGGTAACCTTAGAAATAAGCACCATTGCCGATTCCTATGCGCTTAACGGCGAAGACGTACTAAACCGCGCCTGCCGTCTTTTGGCGGGTGCAATATTCCGCCCTTATTTGGTTAACGGTGTTTTCCCGTTGGAAAACGTAGAAAGCGAAAAGCGTTGCCTTATAGAAGAGCTTGCCGCAGAAATAGAAAACAAGCCTTCCTACGCTATGCGCCAAGCCCGCCGCATTATGTGCGAAAACGAACCCTTTGCCACAGATGCAGGGGGCGAAATTCCGCGGGTTCAGCAGTTAAACGGCGCAGATTTGGTTGGTTTTTATAACCACGCACTAAGCAACGCACCCGTTTATATAGTATACGTGGGCGAGGCAAGCCACCAATACGTAAAGCAATGCATTACCGAAAACTTCCCCTTTACACCAAGAAAAACGGTTATTCCCCAGCCCACCGTTCACCCTTACAAGGGGGTAATATACAGGGTTTGCGAAAAAATGGAAATAGAGCAATCTATTTTAAACCTTGGGTTTACCCTAAAAATGCCCGAAAGCCCCAAGGACAGAGCCATACTTTCGGTTTATGACGAAATTTTCGGCGGTTCCCCTGCAAGCAAGCTGTTTATGAACGTGCGTGAAAAAGAAGGGCTTTGCTATTATTGCTCTTCCTACCCCACCGGCAGAAAGAACGTTTTGTTCGTATCCTGCGGGTTAGAGCAGGGCAACGAGGAAAAGGCGATAAAAGCAATTTATGCTCAGATTAAAGCTATGAAGAAGGGCGATTTTACTTCTTCTGACCTTGAAAACGCAAAGGGCTCTATAATACGCAATATACTTTCGGTAAGCAGTAACCTTTCCTCTGCAAGCGGTTATATGCTTGGTCAGGCACTGTTGCCGGATGCGGTTTCCCTTGAAGAAAATATAGAATTTATAAAGGCGGTAACCAAGGACGAGGTTGTTGCCCTTGCAAAAACGGTAGAGCCCGAATTAGAATATATTTTAGGAAATTGTTAATGAGTAGTTTTTTATTAAAAGAAAACAGGCTTTTTAAAGAAAAATATTATTATACCACCCTTAAATCGGGGTTAAAAATTATTGTTATCCCCAAGGATTTGCCCACCGCCGTTGCATTTTTGTGCTGCGATTTCGGCGGTGCCGACGTTGAATACGTTTTCGATGGCAAAACCTACACCCTGCCCTACGGCACGGCGCACTTTTTAGAGCATAAAATGTTCGAATCTGCCCAGGGCGAGGACGCTTTTTTGGAATACGACAAATACGGCGGCAACGCAAACGCATTTACCTCTTACGATAACACCTGCTATTATTTTTCCTGCGCCGATAATTTTTATCAGAATTTAGAGGTGCTGTTAAAGGCGGTTTCATCCCTGCACTGCACCAAAAAATCGGTTGCCAAGGAAAACAAGATTATCGCCCGCGAAATCACAATGTACGAGGATTTACCCAATTCCAACCTAAACCG
>JAFYOG010000163.1 GCA_017560285.1 Clostridia bacterium | reverse complement strand
CATATCGCACTCTCCCTTCGCAAATATCATACACCAAAACCATTATCATTTTCAATACTATTTGTATAACCTGCAAATTCCGCTTCGCAAGTTGCAAAATCACAACCGTAGGGGCGCCCCTTGCGTGCGCCCGTTACCCTATCGTTTTTGTAAACATCCGTCAGCCCAATAAACTAAAATTATAACGTAGGGAAGGGGCTTGCCCCCTTCCGCCCGCACCCCCCGCCTATAAAGTCACCTCTGCGTTATGAACTTGCAGTTGACGGATGAGGGGTAGCTGTCTGCAGACAGCGTTATTAAAATTAATCTAACGCATTCCGCCCCTTGACACAACAACCCTTTACAATATATAATACTCCTATCAAGCAAAGCAGGGTAAACTATGACAACTTACGAAATAATCGCCCAATCCATCGGCATTGTGGCAATGACAATAAACATATTTTCATTCCAACAAAAAGAGCAACGCAAGCTTATAATAATGCAGTTCTTCGGCGCATCGCTTTTCGCCGTAAATATGTTTATGATAGGCGCCGCCGTGGGCGGGTTCCTAAACCTTATCGGCGCATTCCGTGCAATAGTTTATGCCAACAAGCAAAAATTCCACACCGAAAGCAAGCTGTGGTTCATAGGCTTTTGCGCAACCTATCTGCTTTCGTATATATTAACCTTTACCGTCTTCCCAAAAGAGCCCACCGCCCTAAATTTAACGGTAGAATTTCTTCCCATCGTGGGTATGGTGGCATCCCATATCGGTTTTATATCACCGTCGGCAAAAACCGTGCGTAAGTTAGGTCTAATCAGCTCCCCCTCTTGGATGATTTACAATATAGTAAATATGGCAATCGGCGGAATTATATGCGAGATTTTCTGCTTTATTTCAATAATAATCGGCATAATACGCCTTGATATAAGAAAGGAACAAAAATGATACCAAAGGATTATATAGTAACCAAAATCGAGGGCGAATACGCCTATCTTAAAGAGCTAAACAACCCCGCTTCCGATGAAATCTATATCGCGCTTTTCCTTCTCCCTATGGGCACCGATATCGGCACCAAGCTCCATTACGAAATGTTAGAGTATACCATTATAGAATAACAAAAACCCCGACGTTTTCAACCCGTCGGGGTTTTATATTATTCAAAATATCCCTTATATTCAACCTGCAAATCGCTTTCGGGGAACAAATATTTATGCAGCTCTACAAAATAATCGTCGGTCATGCTTGCAATGTAATCAACGACAATCTGGTTCTTCTCGGTCTGCTCGTAAGGCATTTCTCGCGGGTAATGCACCTTGTTGTTTATAAAATCTATATGATGCTTAAATATAGGCGATTGCTTATTTCCGCTTTCCAAATCGGTCAAAAGCCTTTTATAAATATTTTCCATCATAGGCTTAACCGTGGTTTTCAAAACCGTTTCAACCTGCTCGGTTTTGTAAATAAGGTCGTAATTATCCGCCTTTGCGGTTTTTAATGCGGCAAAATGCTCGTCGTCCATTTTAATATAAGGCAATCCGTAGCTGTTTTCGATAATATTAACCATCAAATTCCGTATAATCTCGGAATTATATCTGCCAATAGCGCCCTCGGCAAAATTTTCCTGCCAATTAATCTTCGTGCGCTCCGCATCCTGCCTGTCCTTGCCTAAATATGCAATAATATCCGCAATCCGAACAACACAGCCTTCCAAAGTGCAGGGAACAAGCTTTTTAACGTTGCCTTTGTCGGCATAGCAATCCAAAATAGCTTTATCAAATTCTTCAAAGCTTTTAATTTCCTTGGGGTGATATTCGCACAATTCCATTTCGCCGTCGTGGGCGGCAATCCCGTTCAGGGTCTGCAGGCTTATATTAAAAGGGAATATACCGTCCAACACCCTTACAGAGTGTATATTATGGGAAAAATGCTTGCCCGCGTGGGCAAAAAACAGCTCGTCCAAAAAGCTCTCGCCTGCGTGGCCAAAGGGCGTATGCCCAATATCGTGCCCCAATGCAATCGCCTCTATAAGGTCAAGGTTCAGCCCCAACGCCTTGCCAACGGTTCTTGCAATACGCGAAACAAGCTGAACGTGCAACGCCCGCCGTGTAATATCGTCGTTTTTATAAAACGAAAACACCTGTGTTTTATCGGCATATCTGTTATAAAAAGGGCAGTGCATTATCTTATCTATATCCCGTATAAAAGCGGTACGAACAGCATCAGCGTTATCTCGGCCTTGGTCGCGGCGAACCACACCTCTTTCGTCAAAAGCGTTGTTGCCGAAAGCTCCGTTTTGTTTATCCAAATCAATTCGTTTGGTTGTTTTGTCAGATAAATATTTATAATTCATAATCCACCTCACAACGGCATTTTAACACAAAAAAACAAATTTGTATATACCAACTCTTTTTTAGATGAAAAATATTGAAAAATCGGTTAGGCTGTGATATTATACCATTGTAAAAATTTCGTTTCCGCGGAGGAATTAATTATGATACGTATAGGCATTTTCGGTTACGGCAACCTTGGCAGAGGTGTAGAATCCGCTATCCGTCAAAATAAAGATATGCAGTTGGTTGCAGTGTTCACCCGCCGCAACCCCGAATCGGTAACAATAAACACCGATGGCGTAAAGGTAGACCACGCCGATAACGTAAAGAACTATATTAACGATATCGACGTTATGATATTGTGCGGCGGCAGCGCCACCGACCTTCCCGTTCAAACCCCCGAGCTTGCAAAATATTTTAACGTTATCGACAGCTTCGATACCCACGCAAAAATCCCCCAACATTTCTCAAACGTAAATGCAACTGCGGCAGAAAGCGGCAAGGTTGCTATAATTTCCTGCGGCTGGGATCCCGGTATGTTCTCTCTAAACCGTCTTTATGCATCTGCGATATTGCCCAACGGCAAGGATTATACCTTCTGGGGCAAGGGCGTTTCCCAAGGCCATTCCGATGCTATCCGCCGCGTAGAAGGCGTCCTCGACGGCAAACAGTACACTATCCCCGTGGAAGATGCTCTTACCGCGGTAAGAAGTGGTGCTAACCCCGATCTTACCACCCGCCAAAAGCATATCCGCGAATGCTTTGTTGTTGCCGAAGAAGGGGCAGATTTGGCAAGAATAGAATCCGAAATTAAAAATATGCCCAACTATTTTGCCGATTACGATACCACCGTGCATTTTATCACAAAAGAAGAGCTTGCCCGCGACCACAGCGGCATCCCCCACGGCGGCTTTGTAATCCGCAGCGGCAAAACAGGCTTTAATAACGAAAACACCCATATTATCGAGTATTCCTTAAAGCTCGATTCCAACCCCGAATTTACTTCTTCGGTTATCGTAGCCTATGCACGTGCCGCATACCGTCTTAATAACGAGGGCGCAAAGGGCTGTAAAACCGTCTTCGATATCGCACCTGCTTACCTAAGCATGCAATCTGCCGAGGAACTTCGCGCAACAATGCTTTAATAATTTTTGTAATAATGCTGTGGGAAATCGAATGTAAGTAAATTACTTTTATTCGTTTTCCCATATTGACAATTTATGTCCAAATATGATATAATTTTCAAAATTAAGCGTTATAAAGAGGTAGCCTATGTCTGCAATGGGAAAATTCAAATTCATCCAATCCGAAAGCCATCCCGAATTTGTTTGTTCCGAGGGTGTTTTATCCCCTTTTGCAGATATGCTTTCCGATAAAACGGAATATTTTGTGTTTCCCGGTTTTTGCGATGTGCACGTTCATTTTCGCGAACCGGGTTTTTCTTATAAAGAAACCGTGTCAACCGGTTGCGCGTCGGCTGCAAGGGGCGGCTATACAGCCGTATGCACCATGCCCAACCTAAAGCCCGCCCCCGACAGCGTAGAGAATATACAAATCCAAAAGGACATTATAAATAAAGACGCCACCATAAACGTTTATCCCTACGGCACCATCACCGTTAACGAAGCCGGCAACGCCCTTTCGGATATGGAGGGTATGCAGGATATGGCAATCGCCTTTACCGATGACGGCAGGGGAGTTCAGTCCGACGATATGATGCGCGCCGCCATGCTAAAGGCAAAATCCCTTGGCAAAATGATCGTAGCCCATTGCGAGGTTAACGAGCTTTTAAAGGGCGGCTATATCCACGACGGCGAATATGCAAAACAGCATAACCACCGCGGAATATGCTCCGCCAGCGAATACGAACAAATCGCACGTGATATAGAGCTTGTTAAAGAAACGGGTTGCCCTTACCACGTATGCCATATATCCACCAAGGAAAGCGTAGATATAATCCGCAAGGCAAAGGCAGACGGGGTAGATATAACCTGCGAAACGGGCCCCCACTACCTTGTGCTTGACGATAGCGATTTACAAGAGGACGGCAGATTTAAAATGAACCCGCCCCTGCGCTCCAAAGCGGATAGGGAAGCATTAATACAGGGCATTTTGGACGGCACTATCGATATGATAGCCACCGACCACGCCCCCCACTCGGCAGAGGAAAAATCCAAAGGCTTGGAAAAAAGCGCATTCGGCATCGTAGGGCTGGAAACGGCCTTGCCCGTGCTGTATACAAAGCTTGTAAAAACAGGTATATTAAGCTTAGAAAAGCTTGTAGACCTCTTATGTATAAACCCGCGCAAACGTTTCGGCATCCCAATGGGGAAGGATCTAACCGTGTGGGATTTAAACGAAGAATTCACCGTAGACCCTGACGAATTCCTGTCAAAAGGCAAAGCAACACCGTTTACGGGCGAAAAGCTCTTCGGCAGATGCAGAATGACAATCTGCAACAACAAATTAGTTTATCATTACAAATCGGAGGAATAAAAAATGGCTAAGAGAACAGACATCAAAAAGATTTTAATCATCGGCTCCGGCCCTATCATCATCGGTCAGGCGGCAGAATTCGACTATGCAGGCACACAGGCTTGTCTTGCACTTAAGGAAGAAGGCTACGAGGTTATCCTTTGTAACTCCAACCCCGCTACCATTATGACAGATACCACCATTGCAGACAAAGTGTATATGGAACCCCTTACACTTGAATATATTGCAAAAATTCTCCGTTACGAACGTCCCGACGCTATCCTTCCCGGTATCGGCGGTCAGACAGGTCTGAACCTTGCAATGCAGCTGGAAAAGAAGGGCGTACTCCGCGAATGCGAAGTAGAGCTTTTGGGTACCAGCAGCGAAAGCATCGAGAGGGCAGAGGACAGAGAAATGTTCAAGGAACTCTGTCAGTCTATCGGCGAACCTACTATTCCTTCCGAAATTACCTACAACATCGAAGAAGCTAAAAAAGCTGCAGCCGAAATCGGCTACCCCGTAGTATTGCGCCCTGCGTTCACCTTGGGCGGTACAGGCGGCGGCTTTGCATATAACGAAGAAGAGCTTGTAGAAATCGGTCTTAACGCATTCAAGCTTTCTCCCGTGCATCAGGTTCTTATCGAAAAGAGCGTTAAGGGCTATAAGGAAATCGAATTCGAGGTTATGCGCGATTCCAACGACCACGCAATCACTATCTGCGGTATGGAAAACGTAGACCCCGTCGGCGTTCATACCGGCGACTCTGTGGTTGTTGCTCCTATAATGACACTTAACGACCACGACCTTAAAATGCTTAACGACAGCGCAATCAAAATCATTCGCGAACTTAAAATCGAAGGCGGCTGTAACGTTCAGTTCGCATTAGATCCCAACTCCAGCCAATATTACCTTATCGAGGTTAACCCCCGCGTTTCCCGTTCCTCTGCACTGGCATCAAAGGCAAGCGGTTATCCCATTGCCCGCGTTACCGCAAAAATCGCAGTAGGTATGGCATTAGAAGAAATTTCTATCGCAAACACCAACGCAGCCTTCGAACCCCGCTTGGATTACGTTATCGCAAAGCTTCCTCGCTTCCCCTTCGATAAATTTGCCACCGCTCCCAACACCTTGGGCACCCAAATGAAGGCAACCGGCGAGGTTATGAGCATAGGCTCCAACCTTGAAGAATGCTTCCTAAAGGCTGTTCGTTCCTTGGAAACAGGCGCAGACCATTACCAAATCCCCAAGTTTGTAAATATGTCCACCGAGGATATGCTGGAATATATCAAGGAATTTAAGGACGATAATTTGTTCGCCGTATGCGAGCTTATGCGCCGCGGCACCGATATCGAAACCTTGTTCGACATCACAAAGATCACCCGCTATTTCTTGCAGGCGTTCCAAAATATCGTTAATATGGAATCCACCCTCGCTTCCAACAAGGGCAATATGGAAGTTCTTGCCCAAGCAAAGAAGCTTGGCTTCTGCGATAAAATTATCGCAAAGCTTTGGGGTATGACCGAAATCGAAATTTTCAATATCCGTAAGCAGAACAATATGTTCCCGGTATACCGTATGGTAGATACCTGCCACACCGGTGCATATATTCCTTACTTCTATTCCTCCTACACCGGCGAAAACGCATCGGTAATAACCGATAAAGAAAAGATCGTAGTTCTCGGTGCAGGTCCTATCCGTATCGGTCAGGGTGTAGAATTCGACTATTCCACCGTTCACGCCGTTACCACCATTAAAAATTCCGGTTACGAGGCTATCATTATCAACAACAACCCCGAAACCGTTTCTACCGATTACACCACCGCAGATAAGCTTTATTTCGAACCCTTAACCCCCGAAGACGTTATGAACATTATCGAGTTCGAAAAGCCCATCGGCGTAATCGCATCCTTGGGCGGTCAGACCGCTATCAACCTTGCCGAACCCCTTATGAAGCGCGGCGTAAAGATTATCGGTACCGATTGCGAAGCTATCGACCGTGCCGAAAACCGCGACCTGTTCGAGGCATTGTTAAGCTCCCTTAACGTTCCTCAGCCTAAGGGTAAGGCCGTTACCAATATCGAGGCAGGCATCGCCGCCGCCGCAGAAATCGGCTACCCCGTTTTGGTTCGTCCCAGCTTCGTTTTGGGCGGCAGAGCAATGCAGATCGTTGCCAACGAAGAACAGCTTCGCCGTTATTTGCGTACCGCAGTTGAAATCGACGAAGATAAGCCCGTTCTTGTAGATAAATACATTCAGGGTAAAGAAGTAGAAGTAGACGCTATCTGTGACGGCAGAGACGTTTTCGTTCCCGGCATTATGGAGCTTGTAGAACGTACAGGCGTACACAGCGGCGACTCTATCAGCGTATATCCCTCCTTCAGTATATCCGATAAAGTAAAGGGTATCATCCTTCAGTATGCTAAAAAGCTCGGCTTGGGCGTTGGTATCGTAGGTCTTTACAATATCCAGTTTATCGTAGATAAGGACGATAACGTATACATCATCGAGGTTAACCCCCGTTCCTCCCGTACCGTACCCTTCCTTTCCAAGGCTACGGGCTACAGCCTTGCGGATATCGCTACCGAGGTTATCCTTGGTAAGAGCCTTAAAGAGCAGGGAATATTCGATATTTATCCCAACGAAAAAGACCGTTGGTACGTAAAGGTTCCCGTATTCTCCTTCAGCAAAATCCGCGGCTTGGATGCTTACCTCTCTCCCGAAATGAAGTCTACCGGCGAAGCTATCGGTTATGACGATAAGCTTAACCGCGCGCTTTACAAGGCGCTTCAGGCAGCAGGTACCCACTTGCAAAACTACGGTACCGTTTTCGCTACCGTTGCCGATAAAGATAAAGAAGAAGCCCTTCCTCTTATCCGCCGTTTCTATAACCTCGGCTTTAACATTCAGGCAACCGAGGGCACTGCCAAGTTCTTAAAGAGCAACGGTATCCGTACCCACGTATTAAAGAAGATTAATCAAGACGCTAACGAAATTCCCGATGCTATCCGTCAGGGCCATATCGCCTACGTAATCAACACCCGCGATATCAACTCTGCAAGCGAAGCAAGCGACGGCTACGAAATCCGCCGCCTCGCAACCGAGAACAACGTTACCATCTTCACCTCTCTCGATACCGTGCGCGTACTTTTGGACGTATTGGAAGAAACCACTCTTACCATCTCCACCATCGACGCATAATTGTCCTAAAGGAATAAAAAATGAAGCAATCACTTTTTCAAATTACCGAAAACGTAAAATTAACCGAAAGCATATACAGAATGCGCCTAAGCGGTGATACCTCTGCTATCACCGCCCCCGGCACCTTTGTAAATATCAAGCTCGAGGGTTTGTTCCTTCGCCGCCCCATATCAGTTAACGATTATGACGATAATTCTTTAACCATAATCTATAAGGTAGTGGGCAAGGGTACCGAGCAAATGTCCAAAATGCAATCCGGCACCTTAGATATTTTAACAGGCTTGGGCAACGGCTATAATACCGACCTATCGGGCGAAAATCCCGTGTTAATCGGCGGCGGCGTAGGTGTTCCGCCCCTTTATAACCTTGCAAAAAAGCTAATAGCTCAGGGCAAAAGCGTTTCGGTAATTCTCGGCTTCAATACAAAAGCAGAAATTTTTTACGAAGAAGAATTCAAGGCTTTGGGCTGTAACGTTCAGGTTACCACCGTTGACGGCTCTTACGGTATAAAGGGCTTTGTTACCAACGCAATGGAAGGTATGAACTATACCTATACCTATTGTTGCGGTCCCGAACCTATGCTAAAGGCAATATTCAAGGCATCTAACACCTCGGGTCAGTACAGCTTCGAGGAACGTATGGGCTGCGGCTTCGGCGCTTGTATGGGCTGCTCCTGCAAAACCGTTACAGGCTATAAGCGCATATGTAAAGAAGGCCCCGTTTTGGAAAAGGAGGAAATCTTATGGGAAATCTAAAGGTAAACCTTTGCGGTATAGAGCTGGATAACCCCATAATCCCCGCCAGCGGTACCTTCGGCTTCGGCTACGAATTTGCCGAACTTTACGATATAAACATTCTTGGTACCTTTTCCTTTAAAGGCACCACAAAAGACCCTCGCTTCGGCAACCCCACCCCCCGCATAGCCGAATGCAGCTCGGGTATGATAAACGCAGTAGGCCTGCAAAACCCCGGTGTAGAAAAGGTAATTTCCCAAGAGCTCCCCAAACTTGCAAAATGCTTTAACAAAAAGGTTATGGCAAACGTAAGCGGCTTTTCGGTGGAAGACTATGCCTACACCTGCGAAAGGTTAGATAAAATCGATCAGGTTGGCTGGTTAGAGGTAAACGTAAGCTGTCCCAACGTCCATGGCGGCGGTATGAGCTTCGGTACCGATCCTGCCGCCGCGGCAGAGGTTACCCGCGCCGTAAAAGCAGTAACCACCAAGCCCGTAATAGTTAAATTATCCCCCAACGTAACCGATATTGTTGCCATCGCAAAAGCGTGTGAAGAGGCAGGCGCAGACGGCATCAGCCTTATTAACACAATGCTTGGTATGCGTATAGATTTACGCACCAGAAAGCCCGTAATCGCCAACAAAATGGGCGGTTTTTCGGGCAAGGCAATCTTCCCCGTGGCAGTAAGAATGGTATATCAGGTTGCTCAGGCGGTATCCATACCAGTTATCGGTATGGGCGGTGTAAGCTGTGCCGAGGACGTTATCGAAATGATGTTGGCAGGCGCTACCGCCGTAGAAATCGGTGCTCAAAACCTTGTAGATCCCTATGCTTGTAAAACAATTATCGAGGATCTTCCCAAGGTAATGGAAAAATACAGAATAGAAAATTTAAGTGATATAATAGGAGGAGTAAAGTAATGGGTAAGGACGTAATTATCGCCTGCGATTTTGCGAGTGCAGAACAAACCTTTGCATTCTTAGATAAGTTCACAGGCAAGAAACCCTTTGTAAAGATAGGTATGGAGCTGTTCTATGCAGAAGGCCCCTCTATCGTACGTGAGCTAAAGGCAAGAGGACACAAGATCTTCTTGGATTTAAAGCTTCACGATATCCCCAATACCGTAAAGAAATCTATGGCAGTGCTTTCACGCTTGGACGTTGATATGTGCAATCTCCACGCCGCAGGTACTTCCCGTATGATGACAGCCGCTTTGGAGGGCTTAACCCGCGAAGACGGCAGCCGCCCCATGCTTATTGCGGTAACCCAGCTTACTTCTACCGACCAAGAAAGCATGGAAGCCGACCTTTTAATAAAGGAACCTATCGATAAGGTTGTAATGCACTACGCGCAGAACGCAAAGAACAGCGGTCTTGACGGCGTTGTTTGCTCGCCTTTGGAAGCAGGCAAGGTGCACGATTTGTGCGGTAAAGATTTTGTAACCGTAACCCCCGGCGTACGCTTTGCCGATGGCGATATCGGCGACCAAAAGCGTGTTATGACCCCTGCCGAGGCAAAGAAGATCGGTTCCGATTACATCGTTGTGGGCAGACCTATCACCGCGGCAGAAGACCCCGTTGCCGCATACGAGCGTTGCGTTAACGAATTTGTAGATTAGGAGTATAAAATGGAAGGCTATAAAAGAGAGTTTATTCAGTTTTTAGAAAACGCAGGCGTGCTTAAGTTTGGCGATTTCACCGCAAAAAGCGGCAGAAAAATCCCTTATTTTATCAACGCGGGCGAAATTAAAACCGGCGAAAATATCGCAAAATTAGGCGAATTTTACGCAAAAGCATACTTCGAAAAAATGGGCAAAAAGAACGCAGTTCTTTACGGCCCCGCATATAAGGGCATTTCCATTGCCGTTTCCGCATCCGTTGCGTTGGCAAAGGAAGGCTTAAATTTACCCTTCTTCTTTAACAGAAAAGAAATTAAAGACCACGGCGAAGGCGGCGTGTTCGTAGGTTACGTTCCCAAGGCAGGGGAAGAGGTAGTTATCGTAGAAGACGTTATCACCGCAGGCACCGCTATCCGCGAAAGTATGGATATTTTATCCCACTTAGATGGTGTAAAGGTTGCCGCTACCTTCGTAATGGTAGACCGTAAGGAAAAGGGCAAAACCGAAAAATCTGCAATGGCAGAGGTTGGCGAGGAATTCGGCTTCCCCGTATATTCGGTTGTAGACGTTTACGATATTATCGAATATTTAGAGGAAGACCCCAAAAACACCGAAAACGTTGAACGTATTAAGAACTACCTTGCAATTAACGGAGCAAAATAATGAAAAGCGTTATAGATATTCTCGATTTATCCGTAGAAGAAATCGATAACCTTATCGCAACCGCTTGCGATATGATAGAACACCCCGAAAATTATACCGAAAAATGTAAGGGCAAAAAGATAGCCACCTTGTTTTTCGAGCCCTCTACCCGCACAAGATTAAGCTTCGAATCGGCTATGTTAGAGCTTGGCGGTAGCGTAATCGGCTTTTCCGATGCAAAAAATTCCTCGGTTTCCAAGGGCGAAACTATCGCCGATACCACCCGCGTTATCAACTGCTATGCAGATATAATCGCAATGCGCCACCCCTTAGAGGGCGCACCTATGGTGGCGTCTGTTAATTCTGCCATCCCCGTTATCAACGCAGGTGACGGCGGCCACGCACACCCCACCCAAACCCTTGCGGATTTGTTAACTATCTACCGCGAAAAGGGTCGGTTTAACGACCTTACAATCGGCTTTTGCGGCGATTTAAAATACGGCAGACCCGTGCATTCGCTTATCCATGCATTGTCCCGCTATACCGGCATTAAAATTTATCTTATTTCCCCCAGCGAATTGGCATTGCCCGAATATATCAAAAGGGAAGTTATCGAAAAGCACAATATCCCCTATGCCGAAACCGCTTCTATGGAAGAGGCTCTTCCCAATTTGGATATTTTGTATATGACACGCGTTCAGGGCGAACGGTTCGAAAACAAAACCGATTACGAACGCCTTAAGGATTGTTATGTTCTTAATTCCGAAAAGTTAAAGCTGGCAAAATCCGATATGTCTATTCTTCATCCGCTGCCCCGTGTAGACGAAATTAACGTGGATGTAGATGCAGACCCTCGCGCTTGCTATTTCAAGCAGGTTGCCAACGGCAAGCAAATGCGTAAAGCATTAATTTTAAAATTGCTTACCGAATCTAACGACGGCAAGCCCGAACCCCGCGATTTTATCCCCTTGGAAGAACAGCTTTGCACAAACAACCGTTGCATTTCCACCATAGAAAGGGGCTTAAAGCCCGCCGCAATTAAAACCGAATTCGGTTGCCGTTGCGCATATTGCGAATCTGCAATAAAACAATAAAAATTTTCCACATAAATGTGGAAAAAGTTCGCTTATTTCCTTGACATAAAATAAGCGTTATGGTATAATCCTTTTTGTAAGTTTAATAAGTTCTTTGCGACTGACGGATAATTGCGGAGCACCGCAAGGGAACAAAGAACTCAAATGCCGAAAAAGCTGTTTTCAAGCATAAATTTTGGCATTACTGTCGACCGTCTGGGCGCATTTACTGTTAGGTAAGTGCGCCCTTATACTTTTTTAGGAGGCAATATGAAAAAAGTCGGTATAGTAATGGGCAGCGACAGCGATCTGCCTATAATCAAAAAAGCAACGGATATGCTCACTTCCTTGGAAATCCCCTTCGAGGTTCACGTATATTCCGCCCACCGCACCCCCGAACAAGCCCGTGATTTTTCTGTTAATGCCCGCGCCAACGGCTTCGGTGTAATTATCGCCGCAGCAGGTATGGCGGCACATTTAGCAGGCGCGGTTGCGGCAAATACTACCTTGCCCGTAATCGGTATCCCCTGCAAGGGCCCCGTGTTTGACGGAATGGATGCCTTGCTTGCCACCGTACAAATGCCCACCGGCATCCCCGTGGCAACGGTTGCAGTTAACGGCGGTGCCAACGCCGCGTTGTTGGCGGCACAGATTTTAGCGGTAGAGGATAAAGAGCTTGCCGCCAGATTAGATGCCAAACGTGCAAACGATGCAGCGGCTGTTTTGGCAAAGGATGCAGAAATTGCTTCAAAACTTTAATTTTGTAATTTTTAAGTATAGGAGATAAACTAAAATGAAACTTGTTTACACCGGAAAAACCAAAGACGTATTCGCATTAGACAATGGCAACTATCTTCTCAAATTCAAGGACGATTGCACCGGCAAGGACGGCGTGTTCGATCCCGGCGAAAACTCCGTAGGCCTTACCATCGACGGCGTTGGTGACGTAAACCTTCGTATGTCCATCTATTTCTTCGAAAAGGTTAACGCAGCCGGTATCAAGACTCATTACGTTAGCGCAGACCTTGCAAACACCACCATGGAAGTTCTTCCCGGTAAGGTATTCGGCAAGGGCTTAGAGGTTATCTGCCGTCATAAAGCAGTTGGTAGCTTCTTCCGTCGCTACGGCGATTATATCGAAGAAGGCGCAGACCTTCCCGCATACGTAGAAACCACCTTTAAGAACGACGAAAAGGGCGACCCCCTCGTAACCAAAGACGGCCTTGTAGATTTGGGCGTTATGACTGCAGAACAGTACGACGATATCAAGGTTATGACTCAGCAGATCACTCAGATCGTTGCAGACGATCTTAAAGAAAAGGGCTTGGTTCTTTACGACATTAAGTTCGAATTCGGTTACGATGCCGACGGTAAGGTAATGCTTATCGACGAAATCGCATCCGGCAATATGCGTGTATATAAGGACGGCAAGTATATCGATCCTATGACACTTTCCGAACTCTTCTTCGCATAAAAGATAAATCAGGTAAATTCAAAGCACAAAAAAGAAAGCAAGGTAAATTATGGGCGGATTTTTTGGCGTAGCCTCAAAGCGCGATTGTCTTGCCGACGTTTTCTTCGGAACCGATTACCATTCCCACCTCGGCACCCGCCGCGGCGGTGTGGCGGCTTACGATAAAGAAATCGGCTTACAGCGCGTAATCCACAATATCGAAAATTCTCCATTCCGAACTAAGTTCGACCATATTTTAGAGGATATGCAGGGTATTTCGGCAATCGGCTGTATAAGCGATTCCGAACCTCAGCCTATGCTTATCCGTTCACATATAGGCACCTATGCCGTTTGCTACATCGGCGCAATAAACAACGCCGACGAGCTTATCGAATCCTGCTTGGGCGCAGGTCATACCCACTTCGACGCTATGACAGGCGGCGCGGTTAACCATACCGAGCTTATCGCAGCCCTCATCAACCAAAAGGCAGACCTTATCGAAGGTCTTCGCTTTGCACAGGATTCCATAATCGGCTCTGCATCTATATTAATTCTGCGTGATAACGGTGCGATCATCGCCGCAAGAGATAAATTGGGCAGAACCCCTATTCTTGTAGGTAAGGGCGAAGACGGATACAGCATATCCTTCGAATCCTTCGCATACCAAAAGCTCGATTACGTAGATTATTGCGAGCTTGGTCCCGGCGAAATTGTAGAGATCACCCCCGAAGGCGTAACCCAGCTTGTTGCCCCCGGTAAGGAAATGCGTATTTGCGCCTTCCTTTGGTCCTATTACGGCTATTCCACCTCTACCTACGAGGGTGTTAACGTAGAGCTTATGCGTTACCGTAACGGTCAAATTATGGCAGAAAACGATGCAAAGCTTGGCAACGCGCCTAATATCGATTACGTCGGCGGCGTACCCGATTCCGGTACCCCCCACGCCATAGGCTATTCCCACAAAAGCTTTTTGCCTTTTGCACGTCCGTTTATCAAATACACCCCCACTTGGCCTCGCAGCTTTATGTCCTCACGTCAGGCAGAGCGTGCCAAGGTTGCAAAAATGAAGCAAATCCCCATAACCGACCTTATTAAGGATAAAAACCTTCTTCTTGTGGACGATTCTATCGTAAGAGGTACACAGCTAAAGGAAACCGTAGATTTTCTTTACGATAACGGTGCAAAAGCGGTTCATATGCGTTCCGCCTGCCCGCCTATAATGTACGGCTGTAAATTCCTTAACTTCTCTCGTAACAAGAACGATATGGACCTTTTGGGCAGACGCATTATTATGGAATTAGAGGGCGAAGCAGGCTTCGATCATATTTCCGAATACAGCGATCCCTCTACCGAAAGAGGTAAAGAATTCCGTAAGGTAATCTGCGAAAAATTAGGCTTCGCATCATTAGAGTTTCAATCCCTTCAGGGTATTATTAAGGCAATCGGCATAGACGAATCAAAGCTCTGCACCTATTGCTGGTCAGGAAAGGAATAATCAATTATGCACAATAATTCAAAATCCGAAAGCTACGCCGCCGCAGGTGTGGATATCACAGCAGGCTACAAGGCTGTTGAACTTATGAAAAAGCACATCAACCGTACAAAGAACGAAGGCTGCCTTGATGACGTTGGCGGCTTCGGCGGTTGCTTTGGCTTAAATATTGCAGGTATGGAAGAACCCGTACTTGTTTCCGGTACCGACGGCGTCGGCACTAAATTAAAGTTAGCTATCCTTATGAACAAGCACGATACCATCGGTATCGATTGCGTTGCAATGTGCGTAAACGACGTTATCTGCGTTGGCGCAAAGCCCTTGTTCTTCTTAGATTACATCGCTTGCGGCAAAAACTATCCCGAGGTTATCGCAGAGCTTGTTTCCGGCGTAGCCGAAGGCTGTGTTCAATCCGGTGCCGCACTTATCGGCGGCGAAACTGCCGAACACCCCGGTATGATGCCTCTTGATGAATACGATTTGGCAGGCTTCACCGTTGGTGTTGTAGATAAGAAAAAGATTTTGGATAACAAGCGTATGGCTGCAGGCGACGTTGTAATCGCATTGCCCTCCAGCGGTATCCATTCCAACGGCTTCTCTCTTTGCCGCAAGGTTTTCGATATCGATAACAACAACCCCAATCTTTATGTTCCTTGCGACGATTTGGGCGGCAAAACCATTGCCGAAACCTTGTTAGAGCCCACCAAGATCTACGTAAAGCCTGTGCTTGCATTGTTAGAACAGGTTGACGTAAAGGGTATTTCCCACATCACCGGCGGCGGCTTCTACGAAAACATTCCCCGCAGCATTCCCGACGGCTTGGGCGCAAAGATCAATAAGAGCGACGTTAAGGTGCTTCCTATTTTCGATCTTATCGCAAAGCAGGGCAACATCCCCGAAAGAGATATGTACAACACCTTTAATATGGGCGTTGGTATGAGCATAGTTGTTCCCGCATCCGAATCCGAAAAGGCAATTTCTATCCTTAAGGATAACGGCATCGACGCATACCTCATCGGCGAAATTATCGAATCCGAAGAAAAAATCATTCTCGAATAACTGCTTTAACAATGACATAGGCGGTTTTTGCCGCCTATGCTATTGTTGTTTTTAGAAAGGGGAGTCATTATGTCAAATTCCAAAAAAAGAATTGCAGTGTTAGTATCCGGCGGCGGCACAAACCTTCAGGCGCTTATCGATGCCGAAAAAAATGGCGAGCTCGGTAACGGCGAAATATCTCTCGTTATCGCTTCCAAAGAAGGTGTTTACGCTTTGGAACGGGCGGCGAACAACGGTATAGAATCCTTGGTTCTTCCCCGCAAGGAATACGAAAGCATTTCCGCCTATTCAAAAGCCCTTGCAGATTCTATGAAGGCTAAAAATATCGATTTAGTGGTTTTGGCAGGCTTCCTCACAATTTTCGACGAGCAGGTATACCAAGCCTTCCCTAATAGAATCTTAAACGTTCATCCTGCTCTTATTCCGTCCTTCTGCGGAAAAGGCTTTTACGGCTTACACGTTCACGAAGCCGCATTGGCAAAGGGTGTAAAGGTTTCGGGCGCTACCGTTCACATAGTAATTCCCGAATGCGACGCAGGCCCCATAGTGCTTCAAAAGGCTGTGGAGGTTAAGCAGGGCGACACCCCCGAAGTATTGCAAAAACGAATTATGGAAGAGGCAGAATGGAAAATCCTTCCCCAAGCAGTACGCCTTTTCTGTAATGATCAACTTAAAGTAGAAAACAACAGAGTGTATATAAAAGGAGAATAATTAAAATGGCATTATATGATCTTAAAAAGCTTCTAAGCGAAAATTCCTATCCCGGCAGAGGTATTATTATAGGCAAATCTGCCGACGGTAAAAATGCTATGATAGCATATTTTATCATGGGCAGAAGCGCAAACTCCCGTAACCGTATTTTCGAACGCTTCAATTACGGTATGCGCACAAAGGCTTTTGACGAATCCAAATTAGAAGACCCCAGCCTTATTATTTATAATCCTTTCCTTAAGGTTGGCAATAATATCGATATTATCACCAACGGCGACCAAACAAATACCATTTACGATTATATAAAAGAGCATGGCGAAGACGGCTTTGCCTTCGAAAAAGCTCTTCACACCCGCGAGTTCGAACCCGACGCTCCCAACTTCACCCCCAGAATTT
>JAFYOG010000162.1 GCA_017560285.1 Clostridia bacterium | reverse complement strand
TACTTACAAAGCTCCTTTAGGTTATTAACGTAACCGTTGCTTGCTGCCGAAAAGGTGCATTCGGCAAACAAAACGTCGGTTATGCCGTATTTGTTAATTGTTTCTGTTAAAGTAATTTCATATTGGCGGGAATCTACTATATAAATCTCTTCAAAGCCTTCCATCAGAAAAGGAGCTAATGCGTTTCCGTAGCTATCCTTAACAATCAACAGCTTTCGACCATTTTTGCACTCGTTGGAAACTGCCTTTACAGAATAGGAATCGCCGTTAATAAAAGTAGAATACCAGTTGCTTTTTTGGTTATCCGATTTATTCCAGAAAAAGCCTTCTTCATGCTCGCGCATGTTAGACTCTAAGTCTTTAGGGTTAAAGTAGGTAGCTGTATAGTCGGTATTGGGATAATAGGTTTTGAAAATTTCGGGATTGTTTAGCAAAACAGTGCTACCGTTAGAACTGCCGTACAAGCTTCCTAAAAATCCTGCACGCTCGGTAACTGTAAATTCAGATATATCGTCAATAACAATTCCGGCTTTTTCGGCAAAAACTTCACATCCGTAATAAGCGCCTAACGCTGTCCAGTGGTGGTCGGTTCTAAAATAAATATCCTCGTTTGCATGTCTGCCCAACGCATTGTAAATGTTTACGTCGATAACATTGTCGGATAAAAGCTCGGATATTTTGTTAATATCATCTCTATCCTTATTCAGATATTTATTGTATTTATCGCTGTCAGCCTGTTGCAGATAATATGCACAAGCTTTAGGAATAACCATAGAATAAACGTTTACGCTCGGACCGATTTTTTCGGCAAATTCATTTAAGGTTTCGGCATAAAGCTCTATATCGAATTTGCCGTCGGAGTTGGCTCTGTCGCCACCGTAGATTTCAAATATACGGGTTCCCAATATAATCAAACGGCTTTCAATTTCCTGCACCTGGAATTTATCAACAGTATCGTTGCTTTCTTCAGATGTATCAGAACTGTCAGGGGTTTCAACGGACGTGTCTTTAGAAGGGGTATCGGATAAGTCTTCGGAAAAATCAACAGAAGTATCAGACGAAGAATCATCGGGGGCTTCAGAGGATTCGTTGGAACTGTCGGTGCTTGATTCTTCTTTCGAGCTGGTATCGGGCGCAGAACTAACGTTGCTGTCAGAAGAAGTCGTGTCGTCGGCATCTTCGTTAGGGCCGGTTTCAATAATAGTACCGTCTTCGTCATTAATGCCGTATAAATCGCGAATTAATGCCTCGAAATCTACGAAATTATCCCGCAAATGAATGGTATCGGCAAAATAATCCTTAAACTCGTTTAAATATTTACCGGATAACAACGATTCGGTCGAAAATATAGGATATTTTTTTAATATATCATAATTAGATTCTGTGGTGCGGGGAAGAAATGCGCTAAAAACAAACATAAAAGCAAACGCGCAAACTAAAATACACACACAGAAAATTTTTACAGCGTTTTTCATTAAATCTCCTTAGAAGTTCCAATAAATAAAGGGGTTGTTACTGCCAAATGTTTCAACAAGCACAGACGTATCAACAAACAACAGCATTAATGCACAACAAGTTGCGGTTATCGCGGCTATAGAATATACAGCTTGGGAAGATTGCTCAATACGCTTTTTAATGGCGGGAATAATGGGGAAGCAGGCTATTAAAGCAATCAAGAAAACAAACAAATAGTTCATAAAGGCGGTAATTGTATTGTCGTTGATTAATTGGTTTCCATTAGCACCAACTAAGTTTTTAAAGAAGTTGCCAAGATCATGTATATTTTCGAACCTGAAAATACCAAAACCTATTAAAATAACAAGCTTGTTATATATATGCATTAATAACGTAGGGGCGTTTTTCAAACGCTTTTTGCCGATTTTTGTTTCGATAAATATAAATACACCGAAATATAATCCCCAAATTACGTAGTTCCAGCTTGCACCGTGCCATAAGCCTGTGGTAAACCAAACCAAGAACAAAGATAATACTGCACGCCTTTTGCCGAAAATAGGAACGTATAAAAGGTAATCTCTAAAGAAGCTGCCCAGCGAAATATGCCAGCGTTGCCAAAATTCAGAAATAGAACGGCACATAAAGGGATGCTTAAAGTTTTCGTCAAAATGGAACCCAAATATTCTTCCTATGCCGATAGCCATATCGGAATACCCCGAGAAATCGAAATAAACCTGCATAGAATATGCAATAACACCGATCCAAGTGCCTACAACCGTTGCATCGCTTATGTTTTCGCCAAAGCATTTAATTACAAGGGTGTTTAAATTGTTAGCAAGCAGAACCTTCTTGCTTAAACCGATAATTAACCTTAATCCGCCCTCAAAAGCATCGGTTATCGTAGTACGGCGGTTATCAATTTCTTCTGCTACTGTCTGATAACGCACGATAGGGCCGGCAACAAGCTGGGGGAACAGGGAAATATACAGCATTAACTTGCCAAAGTTCTTTTGAACAGGAACCTTTTCCCAATATACGTCTATAACGTAAGAAACAATCTGGAATGTATAGAAGCTTATACCAAGGGGCAGGGCTATGTTTTGTAACGGTATA
Source organism: Clostridia bacterium (assembly GCA_017560285.1). Classification (GTDB taxonomy): domain Bacteria; phylum Bacillota; class Clostridia; order Oscillospirales; family CAG-382; genus Coliplasma. Next base: position 6,949 of record JAFYOG010000162.1, on the reverse strand, counting down.
TTCGTGCCGAAAATACCGTTTATGTTATTTATCATAAAATCGGTATATTTGAAAATGCCGAGCATACCGAAATTATACAACAAATCCAAAACCATTAACAGCTTGGCTTTGCCGGTGTTTTTGTTTTTGTTAATTCCAAGCGCAAGAAAATAGTTAACCACGATACTGGCCAAAAACAGCGGAATATACAGCGGCTTACCAAAGGCGTAGAACACCAAAGAAACAAATATAAGTACAGAATTTCTCCACTTTATGCTTTTAGATAAAAAATACAAAATAAAGCATATAGGAAGAAACGCAAATAGAAATAAAATATCTGCAAAAATCATTATTTTTCCCCTGAAAATTTTATCATATAATTATATCATTTGTATATATTATAGTCAATATACAAACTGTTAATTTAACTGTCTAAATCTTCTTTTTTAAATTTATTGCTTAAAATTAAATTTATTTCTGCACCGATAAACACAATGTATATACAAATATACATCCAAAGCATTAAAATAATTATAGCCGAAAGACTGCCGTATATGTTTGCATAATGGCTGAAATTATCTACAAAGAACGAAAACAGCATAGAAAATATAATCCAACCTGCGGCAGAAATTACAGCCCCTGGAATTTGGTCAGAAAAGCTCATTTTCTCGTTAGGCAGCGCTTTGTAAAGCAAGCAAAAGAATAACACCAAAAATACAAAAGTAATAATAAAGCGCAACGATGAGATTATAAAAACCAATCCTTGCAAATTAGGCATAAGCGTAAACAACAAATCGTTAAGCTTATCGCCGAACACCAATAACATTAAAACCGCAGAGAGAATTAAAATAAAGGAAATTGTATATAGTATAGCCAAAATTCGAAGATAAAAATAGTTACGGTTTTCTTTAATTTCATATACAGAGTTTAAACCGCCGATAATGGCAAAAACGCCCTTTGATGCAGACCAAAGAAGAATTATTGCAGAAGCAATAGTTAAAGATAATTTACTGTCATCCATTATTTCTGATAAATACATATCCAAGAAAGAATCTATAATGTTTGGTGTAAACTGTGTAATTCCTGATGTCAGTATAGCCTCGCTTCCAAATTGTTTAAGCAACGAAAGCAAAAGCATAATTAACGGAATAAGAGAGAGAAACATAAAAAAGGCAGTTTGCGCGGCATAGGCATTGGCGCGGCTGGCTCTTAGCTTGCGCAAAAAGTAAGATAAGTATTTTTTTGTAATTTTAACATATCTGCTCATTACTGCTTCTCCTTTCTAAAATCTTAAAACCGTAATTGACGGATTATATATTATATGATATACTGAGAACAGAAATTTATGTGAGGTGAATTTTATGATCAAATTCACAAGCAACTATTCCGAATCGGAACTAATTAACCGTTGGGACGATTATACCTCTGTTTCCCGCTTTGCAGGCTGCGATGATAGAATGGATTTGATTTTTTGCTCTAAAAGAAGCGGCAATAGGGTAAAGCTTATAAGAAAAGCGCGCGCCGCAAAGGAACCGTTTTCTGTAGTTTTCCGCGGAAATATTAAAAAAACCGAAAGCGGAAGCGAGATTGTGGGTATTTTTACAAAATCAATATTTGATTATATTATAATCGCCGCGGTCCTTGCATTGGTGTTCTGTATGCGATATTACGTTATGCAACGTGGGCAAAGCCTTGCAACAGTAAATACATTGTTGGTTGCTGCGATAGTTGTTTCGATAATGGCATTATATTGCCGCCGCAGTGCCAAACGTAAATACGCCGAATTTATATACCGTATTACAGGGAACGAAGAAAACCATTATAAATCTAAAAAACTGTTTAAAAACGATTAATACAGCTCTTTTAATAATAAATCCTCTAATTCTTTAAAAGAATACGCAATATAGGTTGCGCCGGCTTCCTCGTGCTCGTTTTCTTCGGCAGTTCCGGTGTATACACCAACGCAATCGATCCCTGCAATTTTTGCGCCTATATCGTCGTATTTCATATCGCCGATCATAAGCGCGCTGTGCCGTTTGTCGGATATATTAAAGCGACGCAACGCTTCTTCTATAACCTCGCACTTCTTGCTTATGGTTTCGTCAAGATTAGAACCTGTAATATAATCAAAATAGTCAGCTATGTCAAAGCGCTTTAGAAAGTCTTTGGCATATTCTTCATACTTCGAAGTAGCAACGCCGAGTTTATAACCGGCGTTTTTTAATTTAGCTAATAGGGAAGGGATCTCGGGGAAAAGGCAGGTTTCCTTTGCGCCTTCTGTATTATATCTTTCTCTAAACTTAAAAATTGCATCCGCAACCTGTTCTTCCTTTAGCCCATAACGCAGAAAAGAATCTCTTAAAGGCGGGCCCAAAAAAGGTTCAAGCTCTTCAAGCGAGAATTCATATCCGTAATGGCGCATTGCGTATTGGGCGCATTTTACAACACCCTCAAGGGTATTAAGAAGCGTACCGTCAAGGTCAAATAACAAATAGGTATATTTCATAAAAAACCTTCATAAATACTATATATTGTGATACAGCTTAATTCTATCACAAATTTATTGATTTTTCAACGAATTTGCAAATATTTCTTGAAACTTTACCGCGTTTATGATAATATAACTATACCGTGATAAAATGTTAATGTGAAGAAAGGCGCAGTTATGAATAAAGTTATTACAATAGGACGTCAATTTGCATCTGAAGGGTCTGCGATCGCAAAGAAATTATCCGAGCTTACGGGTATTCCTTGCTACGACAGAGAAGCGCTTGTAGCTATCGCCGAAAAACACGGTATACCGTTGGAAACCTTCGAGAAAGCAGATGAACAAGCAACCTCAAGCTTTCTTTATTCACTTGCTATGTCATCCTACAGCGGTAACATTGCACATTTTGGCATGAACGACCATATTTTAACCGATAAAGTGTTCAATATTCAATCCGAGGAAATTAAGAAGATAGCCAAGGCGGGCGATTGCATAATTGTGGGAAGATGCGCCGATGACCTTCTTGCAGATTGCCCAGGTTTGCTAAAGATTTTTATTCACGCACCTATGGAATATAGAATTGAAGCATTAAAGCGGTATGGAGATACGGAAGTAACCAATGCTCAAAAACGAATATTGAAATACGATAAAAAACGTGCTTCCTATTATAATTTCTATACAGGAAAAGGTTGGGGCGACCCAAAGAATTATCATTTTAATATCGATAGCAGTCTTTTAGGTGTAGATGGTACTGCAAAGCTAATTAAAATGATTATCGATGAATATTATAAGTGATTTAATAAAAAGCGGAACCATTTCGGTTCCGCTTTTAATATTAGAGAACAAAAAAGTCCGCAATTCTGCGGACTTTTTATATTTATTAGTGGCAAATAATTCTTTCGGTTTCCTTATCGAAGATGTGGATAAGGGAAGTGTCAACGGCAATACGTACGGTGTCGCCGGGTCTTGCAGTAGACTGAGAAGATACACGAGAGGTAAGAGAGGTTTCTTCGCCAACCTTAAGGTAGAGATAAATTTCTGCACCCATAAGTTCGGTAAATTCAACGTCAGCTTCAATAATGGTATCCTTGAACTTTTCCATATATACGGGTTCGTCGTGGAGAAGTTCGGGACGAAGACCTGCGATAACTTCCTTGCCGATGTAATCAGCCAAGTTGGTATCTTCAAACTTTTCGGGCTGAAGCTTAAACTTGATGTTTTCGAATTCGAGGAAGCAATCATCCTGACCCTTAGGCTTTGTAATAGTAGCGTTTACAAAGTTCATCTGAGGAGTGCCAAGGAAGCCTGCAACGAAGATATTGCAAGGATAATCGTAAAGGTTCTGAGGAGTATCAACCTGTTGGATAATACCGTCCTTCATAACTACGATACGGGTAGCCATGGTCATAGCTTCGATCTGGTCGTGGGTAACGTAGATGAAGGTTGTCTGAAGCTTCTGGTGAAGCTTGGTAAGCTCGGTTCTCATGGTAGCACGAAGCTTTGCGTCCAAGTTGGAAAGAGGTTCGTCAAGAAGGAATACCTTAGGTTCACGTACGATTGCACGACCCAAAGCAACACGCTGCTTCTGACCACCGGACAAAGCCTTAGGCTTTCTGTCGAGAAGGTGAGTAATATCAAGAATTCTTGCAGCTTCTTCAACGCGGCGCTTGATTTCTTCTTTTCTTACTTTTCTAAGCTTAAGACCGAACGCCATGTTATCAAATACGGACATATGAGGATAAAGAGCGTAGTTCTGGAAAACCATCGCAATATCTCTGTCCTTAGGAGCTACGTCGTTAACTCTCTTGTTGTCAATGAAAAGTTCGCCTTCGGTAATTTCTTCAAGACCGGCGATCATACGAAGAGTAGTGGTCTTACCACAACCGGAAGGACCAACGAAGATAACGAATTCCTTATCTTTAATATCAAGAGTGAAGTCGGAAACCGCAGTTACTCCGCCGGGGAACCTTTTGTAAATGTGTTTAAACAATACACTTGCCATTTGTGACCTCCATTTGAGGGTGTGCCTCATTTATATCAAACTAATAATACCAAAATTAAACCCAAAATGTAAGTGATTATTTACCCAAAATTTATTGCTGTTGTTTATATATTTTGCACATATTTCCATAAATAAAATTTGATATACCCGTTTTTGTTAATATTGAGTTCATTTTTAATACCGTATTCTGGCTTTGAATACTCTTTATAAATTTGTATGTTTGTGACAGATATACAAAATATAGTTACATATATTGTAATGGTACAACATATGCTCGTTGTTTAATTATAAAGTTTTAACTTAAAAAATCGTTTGCGGTACAATAAAAATTAAAAAAAGGTCGGTTAGCCGACCTTTATTTTTGTTCAAATCCGTGTATAAACCCATTGCCGTCGTTAGAGCAAATATCCCCTGCGATAATGCGATTGTTTCTAATAAACAACGTTGCAAAAACTTCACCGTCGTAATCATAATTTTTAAGCTTAAAAACATAAACCGTGGCTGTTTTTCCCATATACCGCTTTAAATTTAAGCCCTGTGCGCGTTGAAGTTCATTGTATTTTTCATAAACACTGTTAAACTCGCGGGGGATTTCCATTTCATAAACCTGCGCAGCCTTCGGTTCTGCTTCATATCCCAACAGGGATAAAAAATTAACCATATCCGCTTCGGATTTCATATTTTTATAATCGGTAGAAACGTTTGCTACGTCGGCTGCCGCAGTTATAGATGGCAGTACACCGATTACTGTTGCTAATATTGCTACCGAAACAGCAACAACGGCAAAGAATTTTAACCCCGAGGCTTTCATAGTGTATACAAACATTATGTATCTCTCCTAAATGATTTTCTTTGTAAATTATATAGGAGAAATATAAAAATTATTCTTCAAACGAAGATATAAATTCTTCTAATTCCAATAGTTCTTCGTATAGTTTGTTTATTTCACTATCAATCTGTTGTTCTTTTTCGTAAAGCTCGTTTAAAGCGTTAAAATCGGTTGCAAGCTCATCGGAAGCGGCTTTTTCCTTTATTAAAGATTGCTCCGTTTCCAATTCAGCTATCTTCTGTTCTGTATTTAAATATTTGTTTTTGGCAGAGCGATATTGGTTTTTGCGTTGCTTTGCTTCCTCAAACGATAGTTTGCCTGCGCCGCTTTCTTCTTTAACCGTAACAACGTCTGATTTTACACGTTTTTCGATAAATTCGTTATAACCGCATTTTTTAAATGAATACCCTTCGGCATACCCGTTTTTATCTATTTCTAAAATCGCGGTAGCTAAATTCTGTGTAAAATATCTGTCGTGAGATACGGTAATAATAGTGCCGTCGTATTCGTTTAGGGCGGTTTCCAGCATCTCGCGGGAGGAAATATCCAAGTGGTTTGTAGGTTCGTCAAGAATAAGCAAGCTTACCCCGCAGGCTACCATTTTTGCAATGGAAAGTCTTGCGCGTTCACCACCGCTTAAAACGTTTACAAGCTTAAAAACGTCGTCGCCTTTAAAGCCAAATCGGGCAAGCATACTTCTTATCTCGGTGCTTGTTTTATCACCGTAAACGCTCCATAGCTCGTCAATTACCGTATTGCTTTGATTAAGCAGCTGTTGCTCTTGATCATAGTATCCGATGGTTTGGTTATATCCAAGCTCAAAGGTGCCGTTGTTCTGTTTTTCTCGCCCCGTAAGTATTTTTATAAGTGTAGATTTTCCGCATCCGTTAGCACCTATAACAAAAAGCCGTTCGCCTTTTTTTAATTCAAACGATAGGTTATTAAATAAAGGCTTTTGGGGGTAAGACATAGATAAGCCACGCACGGAAAGTACGTCGTTGCTTGTTGCGCCGGAATGTGAGATAGAAAAGCTAATACCTTTTTCTTGTTCCTTGGGCTTTTCTAATTTTACCATTTTATCTATGGTCTTTTGACGGCTTTCGGCGGCAATAATATTCTTTTCTCGGTTCCACCGCTTTTGCTGTTCAATAAAGGCTTCTAACCGTGCTATTTCCTTTTGCTGAAGGTTATAGTGCTTTAATTTTGCCTCATCTAATGCCTTTTTCTTTTCTTTAAAGGTTGTATAGTTACCATCGTAAATTTCAGATGTACCGTTAGAAATCTCAAGCGTTTTATTGGTTGTTTTATCAAGAAAATATCTATCGTGGGAAATAATTAAAAAGGTTTTTTTGGAAGAAATAATGTAGTTCTCAAGCCATTCGCAGGTTTTTGTGTCCAAATGGTTTGTAGGCTCGTCCAAAAGCATTATATCCGGTTCGCAAAGCAAAAGCTTAACAAGCAAAAGCTTTGTTTTTTGACCGCCGCTTAAATCATCTGCGCTTTTTTGTAAATCTTCTTCGGAAAAACCGAATTTTAAAAGCATCGATTTGGTTTTAGCTCTGAATTCGTTACCGCCCAACGTGTTAAAACGTTCTGTATAATCAACGAACGATTTAACAAGGCTTTCGTCTCCTGCTTCTATGCGTGCTTG
>JAFYOG010000161.1 GCA_017560285.1 Clostridia bacterium | reverse complement strand
GTTATTGAAGGCAATATCGAAAAGGGAAGTGCAACCGCAGAAATTGATGTAGCTCGTCGTAACAGCATTCGCCGTAACCACTCCTCCTTGCACCTTCTTCAGGCTGCTTTGCGTAAGGTTTTGGGCAACCATGTAGAGCAGGCAGGCTCTTACGTAACCGAATCTCGCGGCAGATTCGACTTCACTCACGGCTCTGCACTCACTGCCGAGGAATTGGCAAAGGTAGAATATCTTGTTAACGTACAAATTTTAGAGAACAATACCATAATTACCGATGTAATGACCCCCGATGAAGCACGTGCAAAGGGCGCTATGGCATTGTTTGGCGAAAAATACGGCGCATCCGTTCGCGTTGTTTCTATGGGCGATTTCTCTATGGAACTTTGCGGCGGTACCCACGCAAAGGCTACCGGTTCTTTAGGTCTGTTCCGTATCGTTTCCGAATCCTCTGTTGCCGCAGGTGTTAGAAGAATCGAATGCTGCACCGGATTTGATACTTTAAATGCAATGCATTCTAACGAGGAACTTCTTAATAACATCAAAAAGACGGTTAAGGCTGTTAATAACGATGATATTCTTGTTAAGACAGAACAGATTCTTGCAGAATCTAAAACACTTAAGAAGGAAATTGAAGCAATAAACCGTAAGGCTGCATCCGAAGCTGTAGATAAAGCTTACGATTCTGCTGTTGATGTTAAGGGCGTTAAATTCGTTCGCGCATCCTTTACCGATGCAACCGTAGATGCGCTTCGTGATTCTGCCGATAAGATTGTTGCAAAAGATGCAATGGCTGTTTGCTTGTTCTCTACCGTAAACGAAGGTAAGGTTCTTTTGGTTTCCGCTTGCGGTGCCGATGCTGTAAAAGCAGGTGCACACGCAGGTAACTTGTTAAAGACCATTTCTCCCATCGTTGGCGGCGGCGGTGGCGGCAGACCTAATAGCGCTTCTTCCGGCGGTAAAGACGCTTCTAAGATTCCCGATGCGTTTGCCGCATCCGAATCTGTTTTAGCAGACCAGATTAAATAAGGAGCTAATTATGGATTGCTTATTTTGTAAGATTGTAAACGGCGACATACCCTCTGCGAAGGTTTACGAGGACGAATACGTATATGCGTTTAAGGATATAAATCCAAACGCACCCGTACACGTTTTGGTTATACCCAAAAAGCACGTTGCCGATTCTATCGATTGCGCAAACTGCGAAAACGCAGAAGTTCTTACTAAGGTTTTGCTGGCAATCCCAAAGGTTGCAGCATTATGTAACCTTACTAACGGTTACCGTGTTATAACTAACGTTGGCGAAGACGGCGGTCAAACCGTAAAGCATATTCATTTTCATATCTTGGGCGGAGAAAAGCTTCCCGTTAAGCTTGCATAATGTTAAAAAAGCGTAATCTTGCAGTAACTGTATTAATTTTTACAATCGGTGTCGGTTTAGGCATTTTTATGAAGGATTTCGATACCTTTTGTTTCCGCGCAGTTATTTATGCAATTTCTGTAATTGCGGCATTATTATGCTTAGTTATGCGCATTTTTAAAAATAATAAGGTTTGTTCCAGAATATCGGCGGCTGCTTTAGCGGTCGCCGCTTTCGCTTTTGGCATTTCAAGGGTGTTTCTTTACAATATGTCGGTTGAAAAATACAAATCATTCGACGGCATTACCGATATTGTGGAAATGGAAATAACCGAAATTAATAATAACAGATTAGAAACGCGAATAGTTAAAAGCAGCGAGGGCGTTCCCAAAAATACTATTGTTCGGTTTTATCCAAAAAACAGCGAAAGCGATTATATTATTGGCGATATAATAAACTGCGAGATAAAGTATACTTACAAATTTACAAACAATATGCTTTCTAACGATTCTGTGCTTACGGCATCGGGTAAGATTTTAAATCATTCCGAAGGCAACGGTTTGTTCTATTTCATAAGAAAAAGTGTTCATGAGAATAGCAAAAATTTATATAAAAACTTTCGTTTTGCCAAGGAAATTTCCCGCGGTGTAACAATAGGCGACCGCACCGATATGAACGATTACACCTATTCTATTTATCGCTCTGCGGGAATAAGCCATATACTCGCCATAAGCGGATTGCATATTTCCATAATCACTATGGCGCTATATTCCTTTTTATCAAAGTTTAATATAGATAAACGTATCATTTCTGCAATAGGCGGCGTTTTTGCCTTGTTCTATGCGGCCCTTGTAGGCTTTACGCCAAGCGTTACCAGAGCTGTAATAATGCTATTGTTCGTAATGATAATGAGGTTTCTGATTTACAGTGCAGACAGTATAACCGCTTTGTTTAGTGCGTTGGCTTTAATTTTAATAATAAACCCATATGCATTGTATTCTGCAGGGGTGCAGCTTTCCTTTTTGTGCACGTTGGGTATTTTATTGTTTGAGCCAACGTTAGGGAAAATTAGTTGGAAATTACTTCAAAAATACAAAAAACGTTCCGCAACCGTCGCGTTATTCTATAAAATACTAAACAGCATAATCGATTCGGTAGCAATTTCATTGGTTTCTGCTATTTTTACGTTTCCGGTAATGTTTTTTAGCTTCGACACCTTTTCCTATGCTTCTGTTTTTGTTAATCTAATTGCCGTTCCGTTATTTTCTATAGCAATTCAATTTTGTTTTATTTCATTACTTCTTGCGCCGATTTGGATTTATTTGGCATTACCTTTTGCTTATATATCGGGTGCGTTATTTGATACGATTTCTTATATAGCAAAATTCATTCACGATATAGATTTGGGAACAGTTTCCGTATATTTACCGTTTGTATTTATACCGGTTATTCTTTCTGTAGCTGTTATCGTTTCTTTAATGCTGTTAAAAGAAAAACGAACAGTGGTATGCTGCTCGCTAATGGGGGCGTTCTTTGTTTCGTTAATATGCTGCAATCTTATTAATAATATTCAAAATCAAAGTACCGCGCTTATAGAATACGGTACCGACGGTGGAGAATATGCGTACTATTCCTATAACGGTTCAAATCTTTATATAGATTTAGGCGGTTATACTGCAAATACCAAGGCCGTATATAAAAGCGGCGAAACATCATTAGATAACTATTTTATGCTGGAATATAGCGATTATGGCCTAAAACGGCTGGATGCTATGAGCGGTGCTGTAAAAATTAATAATTTATATGTTCCGTATCCTAAAAATGATTTCGAAGCCGATTGTATTTCTAAAATAAAAGAGTTGGCAAATCAACGTAATTGTGATATAATATATTTTAAAGATAATTTGTCCAAGCGTATTAACGATCAGGCAGTTATGCAAATTTCGGGTTTATACGGCAATTTGGCATCCGAAACGTCAATTTACTTTATTGTTAACGACGTAAAAATTAATATTCTGGATAACGGATATAAGAATGCAGTTTACGGTGATGTTGCGGTTTTAACCTCGCAATATAATGGCAAGGTAAGCGATATATCTGCAACAGAAATCTATTATAACAATAAATTAGCTAATAAAAATATGATTTTAGAAAACGATAGCTTTATAGGGTTTGAAAATTCGTTAAGAATAAAAATTAATGTTAACGAAAGGGAATTTAACGTATATGAGCCTTGACGTTCTTAAAACACGTATAAAAGAGAATAAATTGTCGGGCTTATTTATGTTTTGCGGTCCCGAGGAATACACAAAGGATTATTACGTTTCACGTATTAGAAAAACCGTCGATTCTTCACCGTTGCCCGAGTTTAACCACATATTTTTTAATGCATCCCGCGATAGTATAAGCGATTTAGAGGATGCTGTATATTCGTTGCCCTATATGTGGGAATCAAAGCTTATTGAAATTACCGATATAGAATCCGCGGCATTAACAGAGAGCGATATAGAGGATTATGCCCGTATTTTTTCCGAAATACCCGATTATCTTACCGTATTGTGCGTTCTTCGTTCAAGCGAAGCGGTCGATAAAAAACTTAATGCCGAACCTAAAAAGGATGCAGACGGCAACGAAATCGTCCCCAAGGGCGGTTTAAAGGTTTTTAAGAAAACTGTTACAGAATTCGGTTTGGTTGTTGAATTCGAAAACGAAAGAGCCGATAAGCTATCCACATGGATAATTCGTCATTTTAACGCTAAGGGCGTGGAATTCGAGCCAAACGTACCTAAAGAAATATTAAACACCTGCGGTACGGATATGTATATTTTGCAAGGTGAAATAGAAAAGCTTTCTATTGTATATGACGGAAGACCGTTAAAAGCATCAGACGTTCGCAAATACTGCTGTATGAACAGCGATTATAAGTATTTTGATATAGCAAACGCATTAAACCGTCGCGATATTGTAACCGCAAAGCGAATTTTCGATAGCTTAGATTTAAGCCGCGAGGAATTGGGTCTTGCCGTTGGCTTTCTTGCAAAGAATTATGCTCAAATGTTGCACGCGAAAACAGCAATAGACAGTGGTAAAGGGCACGACGTTTTGGTTAAGGATTTAAAAAAATCCTTGTGGGCGGTAAAAAATATTGCCGCTTCGGTCTCTAATATCGACGTAGGATTGCTTTCCTATGCCATCACACAGCTTTCTGTTGCAGATATGAAGCTAAAATCATATAGCGGCGATCCTTGGAAAATATTAGAATTAGCGTTTTACAGGATATGTTCTTATGGAAGAAAAGCTTAACCTAAAATACCCAATAATAGTAGAAGGCCGATACGATAAATCCAAGGTAAGTATGGTAGTTAATTCTACGGTTGTGGCGCTGGACGGTTTTTCTGTTTTTAAAAATACAGAAAAACAAAAGCTTTTAAAAAAGCTGTCAAGCGAAAAAGGTATAATTATTCTTACCGACAGCGACCGTGCAGGCCATTTTATAAGAAACAAATTAAAGGGTATGCTTAACGGAAAAATTTATAACGTTTATGCGCCCTCTATTGTTGGCAAAGAGCGCAGAAAAAGAAATGCATCTGCCGATGGTTTGTTAGGTGTCGAAGGCATAGACGTAAATACATTATACAACCTTTTGTTGCCCTTTGCGGGTGAAAATCCCACGGTGGGTGCCAATATATCCGTTGCAGAATTTTATGATGATGGTTTCTCGGGCGGCGCAAATTCCTCGGAAAAACGTAAGGCTTTAGCAAGAATATTAGATTTACCCGAAACACTAACCGCAAAGGCGCTATTAGAAGTGATAAATCTTTTGGTATCGAAAACCGAATACGAAAATGCCCTTAAAAGGATAAATGATGAAGAAAACAGTTAGTATAATTACCTTGGGTTGCCGTGTAAACCAATATGAATCCTGTGCTGTTGCAGAAGCATTAACCGCAAATGGCTATGAAGTTGTAAAAAACGGCGTTAGTGATTATTATATTGTAAATACCTGCACTGTAACTGCAGAAAGCCAACGAAAAAGCAAACAGATTGTTCGCCGTTGTGCCGAAAAGGGGAAGGTTTTGGTTATGGGATGCGCTTCCCAAATAGACCCAAGCTTTGCCGAAATTGAAAACGTAATATACGTATGCGGTAATCGGGAAAAACTGTCTGTGGTCGACGTATTGTACGCAGATGATGCAAAATGCGGCAACGGTGTTATAAGCATGGATAATGCCCCCTTTGAGGAAATGCATATATGCGGTAACAGCGATCTGTTTTCGGAATGCCGTGCCTTTATTAAAATACAAGACGGCTGTAACGGTAAATGTACCTATTGTATAATTCCAAAGTGCCGCGGTAGTGTTCGTTCCCGCGAAGCTGACCATATTATTAACGAGGCCGAGAGATTAATTAAAAAGGGCTATAAGGAAATTATATTAACGGGTATAGAAGTTAGTGCTTATAATAAAATTCCTTTGCCACAGCTGATAAAATCGGTATCTGAATTAAAGGGCCTGGAACGTTTAAGGCTTGGCTCTTTAACTCCAAACCGTATTAATGTAGATTTTATGGAAACCGTTTCCGAGTGCGTTAATTTTATGCCCCATATTCACCTATCCTTGCAATCCTGTTGCGATGAAATTTTAACCGCTATGAAACGCCCCTATAAAAAAACCGATATTATTGATAAGGTTAATTTAATACGTAAATATATCCCAAACTGTATTATAACCGCCGATATTATCGTAGGATTTCCCGGCGAAACCGAAGAAATGTTTAAGGAAACAGTCGATACTTTAAAAGAATTGCAACTGTTTCACGTTCACTCTTTTCCTTATTCCGAAAGGGAAGGCACTCCTGCAGCGGTTATGCCCAACAGCGTACCTAAGGCAATAAGAAGCGAAAGAAATAATTGCTTAATTAGCGAAATCAATATTGTTAAAGAAAATATATTATCCTCTATGTACGGCAAAGAAATAGCTGTTCTTGTTGAAAAAATTAAGGATGGATATGCTTACGGCCATACCGAGGAATTTATCGAATCTAAGCTAATTAATAAAGATTATACCGTAGGTAGCATTGTAAAGGCAGTTGGCGAATCTCAAGAAAACGGTATACTTGTAGCAACCCCTATATAAAGGAGAAAATTATGTCAAATTCATTCGAAAAACTATTTAAAGAGGATTATGCGGTTTTATTTAAAAGCATAAATTCAATTACGGTAAACGACCCTGTAATGAAGGACGCTTTTGATAAATTTTGTGATATATACGGATATAACCGTTCGGTAACTATTGCAGAACTTTTATCTTTTAACGGCTGCGACCGCCCGAAAGCAAAAGACGGCGACGTTATATTGGCGTATACCGGTAATATAACCAATTCAAAGCTTATTAAAAATGCTCTTTCCGGCTTGCATTCGTTAATGAGTTTGGATAAGGGCTTTTCCTTGGAAGGTGTTGCCGAACAAATTAATATCGATTATTTACAAACCTATAATTACGTTATCCTGCCCGAAAATAAGGTCGAAAAAATCGTAAAAAAGGGCGCTAAGGATAATCTTGTTTTTAAAAAGATGGGAAAAATCAATTCTTCCAATAAAGCAAGCATCAACTGCGAAAGCGGCATTGAAAG
>JAFYOG010000027.1 GCA_017560285.1 Clostridia bacterium | reverse complement strand
CCGGTTTTGTTCTCGTCATAGTACGAAAAAGGAAGCTTTTGCAAATGGCGGAACATATCTCTGCGCATATCGCCCTGCATACGCACACCGACGATATGGCCCCAATACGAAACGATATAGTTAAGCACCATCTTTGCCAAATATAAAAGCAAAATAATGCCCGCCCAGGTAAGCACCCGCATAAGCTGGCGTTTGGGCACGTATTCGTTAATTATATTCTTGGTAACAACAGGGTAAAAAAGGTCTGTAAGCGCAATAAGAAGCGAGCAGAACATATCCAGCGCAAACAGCTTTTTGTGGGGCTTGTAATATTTTATAAAATGCCTTATCATACAAACGCTCCTAAACAGTATGCTTTATTTTACAATCTGTACTAAAATTTGTCAATCAACATTCTGCAAATTTTTTTGTACTATTGACAAACGGCAATAAAAATATTATTATCAAAGAAGAATGTAATATATAAAAGGAGTTAATTATGGAAAAGTTAAGAGTTGCCATTATCGGTACCGGCGGTATCAGCCATTGCCATATGGGTGCTTACAAAAAGTTTACCGATAAGTGCGAGGTTGTTGCTGTTTGCGATATCGACGAAGAAAAGGTTAAAAAGTATGCCGAGCAGTATTCTGTTCCCGCATATTATACCGATTATAACGAAATGTTGGCAAAGGAAAAGATCGATGCTCTTTCGGTTTGTACCTGGAACTCTGCCCACAAGGGCGCAACCATTGCCGCATTGCGCGCAGGCTGTAAGGTTCTTTGCGAAAAGCCCATGGCTATGAACACTGCCGAAGCAGAAGAAATGAAGGCTGTTTCCGAAGAAACCGGCAACCTTCTTATGATCGGCTTCGTTCGCCGTTTTGGTAAGGATACCTCTATCGTTCGCAGATTTATCGATGGCGGCACAATGGGCGATATCTATTATGCAAAGGCTTGCTACCTTCGTCGTAACGGTTGGCCCGGCGGCTGGTTCGGCGATAAGAACTATGCAGGCGGCGGTCCTCTTATCGACCTTGGCGTGCACGTTATCGACCTTGTTCGTTACCTTGCAGGCAGCCCCAAGCCCGTTTCCGTGTTCGGCGTAACCTATAACAACCTTGGCCCCAACCGTGCAAGCGGCGGTCAGGATTGGGTTTCCTCCACCAAGGGCGAATTCGTTTACGACGTAGAAGATTTTGCATCTGCTATGATCAAGTTCGATAACGGTCTTACCCTTCAGGTAGAAGCTTCCTTTAACATAAACCTTAAGAACGATAAGGGCGAAATCGAGCTCTTCGGTACCAAAGCAGGTATGAAGCTCGATCCTCAGGTAGAAATCTTTACCGACCTTAACGGTATGTTCGTAGATACCAAGCCCTTTGGCGACAGCGGCTTCACTATGGACGGCATCTTCGAAGGCGAAATCAACCACTTCTTGGAATGCGCCCTCGGCAACGAAACCTGCATCGCTACCCCCGCCGACGGTGTTACTCTTATGAACATCCTCGATGCGATATATGAATCTGCACGCACCGGCCACGAAGTTCAAATCGG
>JAFYOG010000160.1 GCA_017560285.1 Clostridia bacterium | reverse complement strand
GCCCTGGTATAGCCCATGGCAATGGCAAGCGCCACCGAGCAATGTATGCTTGGCATAACGTTTCTTGGTGGGGAATCACCTGCATAAATGCCCTTTACAAGGTCGATACAGAAATTATCTCTGCCCAATGCTTCAAAATCGGGGCGCATGGAATATTCTATGCCGTTGGGCATAATAACAAAAAATATCATAGGAATAAGGGTACAGCCGATAACAAGGAACGCCGCCCGCAAAAATTCCCGCTTGCCGTGGTAAATGGTGTAAAACAGCACCGACGCTATATAGAAATACCAAACGTAATAGGGGATAGCGAACCATTCGCAAAAGGGAATTTTATCGTCCAAGGGGCTGTGTATCATAACCACGGGCACGTGCATAAAGGCAATGCGCATAAGCTCGTAAACCACCGTTTGTATAGGCCAAAACAGCAAAATAAAGGCATATTTATGCCCCATTACCCAATTAACCTGCCCCATAACAACCTTTTTTACAAAGCTAAAAGCCTTTTTCATTATTCCGCCCCCCTTTCTTTAAAACGTTAGGAAATTGTAAAGGGAATTATATCACATAATAGTTTGTTTTTCAATAATAAAAATAAAAAAGTCGAATGCGAAGCACCCAACGTAATCAGTATATCAAAAATCACCTGCGTTGTCAACGAAAATGGGGCGAAATTAAGCTGTAAACAGCAATTTCTCTACTGTGCATAAAAAATATCCCTAAAATTTGGGTATATCGCATATTGCAATAGGGGTATATGTATGGTAATATATAGACACAGAAAGGGTGAGTCCAATGAAAAAGTAGAAATCCCCCAAAAAAGCGTAAAGCTTTAGGGGAACAAAAACAAAACTACTTTAACGGGCAACGCAAGAAAGAAGAGAAGCAAGCAAACCAAAGTGATCTCCAAAAATCATTTCCCACAAAGGGCTAAAGCTTCGATGAAGTAACTTATTCATAACCAAAGATCGTCCCACTTACGGGTCAAGCTATTAATAAGGTATATCGAAAAGCGAAAAATGCAGAAGTGATGCCTAGCCAAAGCATTGAAACTTGAATCAACTTTTTAATTGTAGATTTCTGTTACTACGTCGTCAAAGTACTCGTGAATACGTTGGTATTCACTCCGTATTTTCCTTGTATTAAGCAAAAATCTTCTAATTAAAAAGTCTTTGACCCAAAGGGGTTGAATTTCGAGCGTTTTTAATGCGGAGGATGAAGCAATACGAGCGTATTGCGAAGACGAGAAATTAAAATAAGCCGAAAAGCATTGCGGTTCAGCCCCTTTGGGTTGGTTAAAGTATCAATGCTTTGGCTATCTTATGAAAGAGAGGTTAAAATTGATGTTGGATATCAAGACAGAAAATAAATAGCTCCCAACCGTAACAAATAGATTAACGGTTGGGAGTTATTTTTTGCTTATTTGCCCCTTGGGGCTTTTTCTTTTTGCAAAAAAATCGGCAAGGCGTTTAGCCCTGCCGATAAACTGATTAATATTTGTAGTTTTCTACTTTCTTCTGGAAGTAGGATTTGGGATGCTGGCAAACGGGGCACATTTCGGGAGCCTTCTTGCCAACGTGGATATGACCGCAGTTGGTGCAGATCCAAACCTGAACTTCTTCAGAAACGAAAATGGTTTCTGCGTTGAGCTTTTCAAGCACTGCGCGGTATCTTTCTTCGTGTTCCTTTTCGATCTTGCCTACTGCTTCAAAGAGATATGCGATATGGTCGAAGCCTTCTTCCTTTGCGGTCTTTGCAAATTCAGCGTACATTTCGGTCCATTCGTAGTTTTCGCCGGAAGCTGCGTCCAAAAGGTTGGTAGCGGTATCGGGAACCTTACCGTCGTGCAAAAGCTTAAACCAAAGCTTTGCGTGTTCCTTTTCGTTGCCTGCGGTTTCTTCGAAAATGTCGGCAATAAGGGTGTAGCCTGCTTTTTTAGCTTCGCTTGCGTAATAGGTGTATTTGTTACGAGCCTGAGATTCGCCTGCGAAAGCTGTCATAAGATTTTGTTCTGTTCTGCTGCCTTTGAGTTCCATAGTAAAGTTCTCCTTTTTGTTATATAGATATTTTAATTTTTAATTGATTTCTTGCAGTTCTTGCACAAGCCGTAAAAAACGGTTTCGTGGCGGGTAATTTTGTACCCCGTTTTCTTTTCGGCAAGGGTATCAAGGCTTTTGTCGTAGGGTAGGTCGAACCTATCGTTAAATTCGCCGCATTCGCTGCAGCAAATATGGTGGTGGGGCGATAAATCGCCGTCGAACCTATCCGGCGAATTGGTAACCGAAATGCGCCTTATCTGACCAAGCTCTGCCATATGGTTTAGGTTACGGTAAACCGTACCAAGGCTTATGTTGGGCATATCTGCCAACACCATAGCGTGAACCTGTTCTGCCGTCGGATGTATTTTTGCGGAACGCACTGCGGACAAAATTACCGTTTTTTGCTTCGTATTGCGCTCTTTTATCATATAAAACACCTTAATAGTAATAATTGTCAATAGTATTTTATCATAGCTTTATATATTTGTCAAGAATAAAATTGCGCTTTTGCTTTACTTTTTTTAATTAAGGTGTTAAAATAAGCTTATGATTATACAGGAGATATTATTATGCCCTTTTTACCTATTTTTGCCCAGGAAATAGATTTTCAACCGGATTTTGTTTTGGTTACGGGTGATGCCTACGTGGACCACCCCTCTTTCGGCACCGCCATAATTTCCCGCGTGCTGGAATCCGAGGGCTTTTCGGTTGCCATTATACCCCAGCCCGATTATAAAAGCAAAACCGATTTTATGCGGTTCGGCAAGCCAAGGCTGGGCTTTTTGGTAAATTCAGGCAATATCGATTCTATGGTATCCCATTATACGGTTTCTAAAAAGCGCCGTAATTACGATTATTATTCCCCCGGCGGAAAAATGGGCAACCGTCCCGACCGCGCGGTTATAGTATATTGCAACCGCATACGGGAGGCTTACGGCGACGTTCCTATAATTATCGGCGGGTTAGAGGCATCCACCCGCAGGTTTGCCCATTACGATTATTGGTCAAACACGGTAAGAAGAAGTGTTCTTGTAGATTCCCGCGCAGATATTTTAACCTACGGTATGGGCGAAAACATCCTGCGCCGCATTGCCTTTTTGTTAGATAAAGGCGTTCCCGTTCGCAAAATAAGGGACGTTCGCGGCACCTGCTTTTTGGAAAGCCGCGATTTTACACCCCATTTCGATAGCGTTTCCTGCGGCGATTACGACGATATAAAAACCGATAAAGCCGCCTTTGCAAAGGCGTTTAAGGTTCAATCGGATAATCAGGACCATATCTACGGCAAGGCGATTTTAGAATATTACGGCGAAAAGGTTATGGTTCAAAACCCGCCTATGCCGCCCTTAACCCGCAAAGAGCTCGATGCGGTATATTCCTTGCCCTATATGCGCACCTATCACCCAAGCTACGAGCCCTTGGGGGGTGTGCCCGGTATAGAAGAAGTTAAATTTTCGGTTACCCATAACCGCGGTTGCTTCGGCGGCTGCAGCTTTTGCTCTATCGCTTTCCACCAAGGCAGAACGGTTACCTCCCGTTCTATCGAATCCTGCGTGGAAGAAGCCAAGCTTATTACCCAAATGCCCGATTTTAAGGGTTACATACACGACGTAGGCGGCCCCAGCGCAAATTTTCGCACAAACGGCTGCGAAAAGGCAAAAAAATACGGTGTGTGCAAGGGCAAAAATTGTCTGTCGCCCACCGTTTGCAAGAATATGCAGGTAGACCATACCGAATATATCGACCTTTTAAAGGCAATAGAAGCGTTGCCTAAAATTAAAAAGGTGTTTATAAGGTCGGGCTTGCGGTACGATTATATTTTGGCAGATAAAAACCCCAAATTCTTCCGTAAGCTTGTTTCCGACCACGTAAGCGGGCATTTAAAGGTAGCTCCCGAGCATTGCTGTAACGACGTGCTTTCGCTTATGTGCAAGCCCCCCATAGAGGAATACGATAAGTTCAAATCCCGCTTTGCGCAGTTAACCAAAGAGGCAGGGAAGGAACAGTATATAGTGCCTTATTTAATATCCTCTCACCCCGGCAGCACCTTAAACCACGCTGTGGAAATGGCGCTTTATTTAAAAAAGAACAACCTAAACCCCGAACAGGTTCAGGATTTTTATCCCACCCCCGGCACCGCCTCTACCTGTATGTTCTATACGGGAATTGACCCTGCCACCGGCAAATCGGTTTACGTATCCCGCGATTACGAGGAAAAACAAATGCAACGGGCTCTGCTTCAGTTTGCCCGCCCCGCCAACGCACCCTTGGTTCGCAAGGCTTTAAAGCTTGCCGGCAGGGAAGACCTTATCGGCTTTGGCAAGGATTGCTTGGTTCGCCCCGAACAGAAAAAGCATTTCGGCAATAAGCCCGATAAAGCAAAAACCGATAAATCCAAGGGCAAGCCCCAGGTTAAAAAGCCCGCTAAGGGTAAATCCGCAAAGCCTAACAAAGGCAAGGTAAAAAGATAAAATAAAAAATACCCGACGGCTGTCGGGTATTTTGTTTTTACGGGTTAGGTATCAACGGGTTGTTCGCCAAGGGGTTATAATGCTCGGTACACAAGCTGTTGGCAGGTCGAATGCTGGAGCTGTAATAACCGAATGCATATTCGTGTTCTTCGGGGAAGGCGTTAAAGAAGAAGGGGTATTTGGTGTTGGTGTTAATTGCAATTCCCGTGGGTAACGGCATATAGGTGTATTGTGCATCGCCAACCCGAGCTCTGCCCTTAATGCAACGCTCCTCCAAGGACATAACTCTAAAGCCAACCTCTATAATATTACCTGCGGGGCAGTTACAGCCGTCGGCACAGATACCGCCGGTAACCTTATCCCATTTTACCATAATGTGGCCGTCGCATTCCTCGGTGGGCTCGTAACCTCTTATAAAGGTGCCCGTTGCAATACAGCTTGCGCCGCCCTGCTGGTGATAAAGGTCGTTACGGCAGGCATCGG
Organism: Clostridia bacterium; assembly: GCA_017560285.1. GTDB lineage: Bacteria > Bacillota > Clostridia > Oscillospirales > CAG-382 > Coliplasma. Next base: position 26,548 of record JAFYOG010000160.1, on the reverse strand, counting down.
TGGGCTTCTTGCCCGAAACTGTGCAGTATTCTACGTTGGTAACAACGGTGGCAGGCATAGAAAATTCCTTGGTATAGGATTTTCCGTTTTTATCGTAATTGCTGTAAATTTCGGTAAACACCGCATTCCACAGCTCTGCCGCCGCGCGGGTGTTGGAAACGGTTTTGTTTAGGTCGTATCCGTACCAAACGCAGGCAACGAAATCGGGGGTATAACCGCTAAAATAAACGTCAACGTCGTTGTTGGTGGTACCTGTTTTTGCCGCAACCTGCACGCCGAAGTTCTTGTGGACATCTATAGAACGTCTTGCGGTACCGCTGCTGCCGGTAACAACGTGGGTAAGCAGGTCGGTCATAACCGCGGTGGTGGTTTCGCTGTACATAACCTGATGCTGCTCGCGGTTATCCAAAATAACTCTGCCGTCGCTGTCCCGTACTACGCTGTAGGTTCTGCCCTTAGAGCTTATGCCCTTGTTGGCAAGGGTAGCATAGGCTTGGGTGTGGTCTCTAACCGTTACACCGTAGGTAAAGCCGCCCAGCGCCAAGGGCGAAATTCCTATATCCGAAACAATAGTGCCGTCGGGGCGCTTTTCGGATGCAATAATTGTGGAATAGCCGTATTTAGAAAGATTATCGAACACGGTGTCAACACCAAGCAAATTGCAGGTGTAAACCGAGGTGGTGTTTAGGGATGCCTGAATAGCATAATCCAAAGAAACCTTACCCAAATAACCTCTGCCTGCGTTGCCGGGCCAATGGGCTTTTTCCTCCTCGTCGTAAAGGAACGGGATATCGTCAAGGCTTGCGCCGCCGTTGAATACGCCGTTTTCTATGGCAAGGGAATATACGGAAATAGGCTTTATGGAAGAACCGCACTGTCTGTATGCGTGGGTGGCGCGGTTAAAGCCGCGGCTTTCCTTCTTTTCGCCAAGACCGCCTACGATAGCAAGAATATTGCCGGTTTCGGGGTCCATAATACATATGGCCGATTGTGCGCGCATACCGTTGCTTTCGGGCCAATATTGGCTGTCGGTATACACCTTTTCGGCCGCCGCCTGAATTTCGGGGTCAAGGCAGGTAACTATTTCCAACCCGCCCGAGAACAGCATTTGCGATGCGGTAACCTTATCGTATCCGTATTTGCTCATTAAATCGGCAATAACGTCGTCCATTACGGTATCTATATAATAAGAATGTATGGTTTCGGTATAGCCTTCCTCGTCGTCATCCTGAGCAAGCCTAATAGGGGCATCGTAAAATTCGTTAAATTCCTCTTGGGAAATAAATTCCTGCTCCAGCATAAGCTTGAGCACCTGATTTCGGCGCTCTAAATTGTTTTGGGGGTTAAGTATGGGGTCGTATTTGGTGGGGGATTTACCTATAGATGCAATCGCCGCGCATTCCGCAAGGCTAAGGTCCTTTAATTCCTTGCCGAAATAGGTTTGCGCCGCGGCACGTACACCGTAAGCGTTGTGAGATAAGAAAATGGTGTTAAGGTACATTTCCATTATCTGTTCCTTGGTGTAATGCTCCTCTACGTAATAAGCGCGGAATATTTCCTGCACCTTACGCTGTATGGTAGCCTCGTTCTCGCCCGAAACGTTCTTTATAAGCTGTTGGGTAATGGTAGAACCGCCGCCGTAATTGGCGCTGGTGGGAATAAAGAAGTTATATATCGCCGATGCGGTTCTTGTTGTATCAACGCCGGGGTGTTCCCAAAAACGCTTATCCTCTACGGCAATATAAGCGTTAACAAGGTTTTTGGGAATATCCTGAAAATCTGCCCACATACGGTTTTCCGAGCCTTCAAGAGTATCTTCCTTTAACAAAACCTCCTGCCCGTTGCTGTCGGTATAATACATTGTGGTAGAGAGGGCGGAATCCACCCTAAGGTCGGCAAGCTCATCAAAAGAGGGGTCTACGTAGTTTTTAATATAGCCCACAAAGGCAAAACCAACGATAGCGCCCGTAATAATACCTATAAGCACCAAGGTAAGCAATATGGTAAGGGTCCACAGCAACACCTTTTTAACAACGTACATAGTGCCCTTTGCGGTGGCTTTTGCCGCCTTTTTAGACATTTCCAAGGATTTGCTTTCGCCCTTTTGGGGTTCGCCCTTGGCTTCTTCCTTTGGCTTTACGGTATCAAAGGGTCTTGTGGCGCCGTCCTTGCTTGGCTCTATTGCGCCAAAATCCTTGGTTGCGCCTGCTTCCTTATTAAAATTTTCGTTCATATTTATAACTCCTTTCGGAATCGGGTTATTTTACCGCTATATTTCCGTCGCCCATAACAGCCTTTAGCTGTGCCAAAAGCCTTTCGTCAATACGGGCAAGCTTGCCTGTGGCTAAGCGCAATTTCTTTTCGGCTTCGAAATAAACCAAAATCTTTGCGCCGCCCTTGGTCGCCGCCGCCAGCGCCAACGCATCGTCAAGACGGAAGGCGTTTTCCTCGGTAACCTTTATATAAAGGGATTTTTCGTTTTCATCGGGTATGTCTTGGGTTGCCAAATCCTTTTCTGCCTGCTGTGGGGTTAAAACCGATTTTGCCAGCAGGGTAACCGTATCCTCTGCATCCTCGCCGCTTTCGCTGTAGCCCTCTTTAAGCTCGGCGTTGCCCGTAAACACCAAAACGCTGTTTTCGGTAATAAGCCCGCCTATTTGCGCGTAAAGGGTGGGGAACACAACTATATCCGCCTTGCCGAATTCGTCCTCTACGGTTACAAACGCCATTATATCATTCTTTTTTGTAACCTTCTGCCGCTTTTTTGTTACAAGACCGATAATTTTTATTAAATCTTTTTTCGAAATTTTGTCTTCCGAAAGCAAATTAAACAGCTCTTTGGTGTTGGTTGCACCTATTTTTTGCTGAATATCGCCGTAGCCGTCTAATGGGTGCCCCGAAAAATAAAGCCCTGTCATTTCCTTTTCGCCCGAAAGCATCTGGCTTTTATAAAGCTCCGGCAGGTCGCATTTCGGGAACATAAATGCGCTTTCCTCTATTCCGCTGTCGCCGCCGAAAAGGCTTAACTGCCCCTCGGAATTGCGGTTGCGGTTTTTTGAAACGTCGTCCAGCGCGGCAGAAATCCCCGCCAGCATATGGCTTCGCTTTAGCCCAAAGCAATCCAATGCACCTGCGGTAATAAGCGATTCGAAGGATTTTACACTGCCGTATTGCGAGCAACGCTCTAAAAAATCCTCTATGCTTCTAAAGGGCTTTCGGGTTCTTTGGTCAATAACCCGTTGGGCAAATAATCCGCCCACATTCTTTATCGCCGCAAGCCCAAAGCGTATATTACTGCCCTCGGCGGCAAAATCGCCAAAGCTGCGGTTAACGTCGGGGGGCAAAAGCTTTATGCCCATATCGGCGCAATCGTCGATATATTCCTGAACCTTATCCTGCCTTCCCATAACCGTGCTAAGCAACGAGCACATATATTCTATGGGGTAATGGCATTTAAGATATGCGGTTTTGTAAGAAACAACGGCATAGGCCGCGGCGTGGCTTTTGTTAAAGGCATATTTTGCAAATTCGCTCATACGGTCGAAAATTTCAACCGCAACCTCCTTGCTCACACCGTTTTGGGTGGCACCGTTTATAAAAATATCCTTTTCCTTTTCCATGGCGTCTGCCTTCTTTTTTGCCATGGCACGGCGCACAAGGTCGGCTCTGCCGTAGGAATAGCCCGCCAAGCTGCGGCAGATTTGCATAACCTGCTCTTGGTAAAGAATAACACCGCAGGTGGTATCCAAAACGGGGGCAAGCCTTTTATCTGCGTATTCTATCTCTTGGGGGCGTATACGGTTCTTTAAAAAGCTGTCTATGGAAAGCGCAGGTCCGGGGCGGTAAAGGGATATTACCGATACTATATCCTCGATATTTTTGGGCTTTAGCTTGGTTAACAGCCTGCGCATACCCTCGCTTTCAAGCTGAAACAGACCCAACGCCTTGCCTTTAGATAGCATTTCGAAGGTGGCTTGGTCGTTAAAGGGTATATCCTCTGCCGAAAATTCGGGGTGGGTCTTTTTTATTTCCTGCTCTGCGTTGTGAATTATAGATAGAAAGCGCAACCCCAAAAAGTCTATCTTAAGCAACCCCAAATCGGCAACGGTGTTCATTGTAAATTGGGTTACGGTGGCGCTGTCGTTAACCGCTAAGGGAAGATAGTTGGTAAGGGGCTTATCGGTAATAACAACCCCCGTTGCGTGGGTAGAAGAATTGCGGGGTCTGCCCTCAAGCTTGGCGGCAAAATCCAACAGCCGCTTTGCCTCGGGGTCGTCGTTATATCGGCGCTTTAACTCGGGGCTTTCTGCCAATGCGGCTTCCAAGGTTACGCCGTTATATTTGGGTATAAGCTTTGCAATTTCGTCAACGGCGGCATAAGACATACCCAAGGCTCTGCCCGTATCCCGCACTGCCATACGGCAGGCAAGGGTACCAAAGGTAATAATCTGGGCAACGTGAGCCTTGCCGTATTTTTCGGTAACGTAATCTATTACCTCTAAACGGCGTTCGTCGCAAAAATCTATATCTATATCAGGCATACTAACCCTTTCGGGGTTAAGAAACCGTTCGAAAATTAAACCGAATTCAAATGGGTCAACCTGTGTAATTCCAAGCACGTAAGCGCAAAGACAGCCAACCGCACTGCCTCTGCCGGGGCCAACGGGAATGCCTTTTGTTCTTGCATAGTTAACAAAATCCCATACGATAAGCAAATAATCGTCAAAGCCCATTTTGTGTATAACCGAAAGCTCGTATTCCATACGGGCGGTATATTCGGCTATATCTGCCTTAAGCCTGCCCTTGCCCTGCAAATCGGCTAACCCCTCTTGGCAAAGCTTTTTTAAATAGCTTTCTGCATTATAGGGTGCAGGCGCACGGAAGGCGGGAAGATGCATATTTTCGAAATCGAATTCAAAATTACAGCAATCCGCAATTTTTACGGTGTTGTCAACCGCTTGGGGAACGTCGGCAAAAAGAGCGCGCATTTCCGCTTCGGTTTTAATATAATGCTCGCTGCCTTCCATTTGCAGCTTATTGTCCTCCAACGTGCTTGCGGTGGCAATGGCGGTAAGCAGCTTTTGCACCGAAGCATCGCTTCTTTGGGTGTAATGCACGTCGTTGGTGGCAACCAAGGGCAAATCCAATTCCTTAGAAAAGTTAACCAAGGCGCGGTTAACCTCCTCCTGCGCCTCTATACCGTGGCGCTGAAGCTCTAAATAAAAATTATCCTTGCCGAAAATGCGGCTGAAAATAATAATCCGTTCCCGCGCTAACGACATATCCTTGGCAAGAATAGCCTTGGGGATACTGCCCGAAATACAGCCCGAGAGAGCAATTAACCCTTGGGAATGCTTGGTAAGGGTTTCTATATCGGTGCGGGGCTTTTGGTAAAAGCCTGCCGTAAACGCCTTGGAAACGATAGAAACAAGGTTTTTATAGCCCTCGGCATCCTTTGCCAAAAGCACAAGGTGGGAATAATCGCTGTCTAAAAGCCTATCCTTTTGCTCCATCCCTCTGGGGGCAACGTAAACCTCGCAGCCTATAATGGGCTTTATGCCGTTAGCCTTGCAGGCTTTAAAAAATTCTACCGTGCCGTACATAACGCCGTGGTCGGTTATGGCGCAGGCGGTTTGCCCAATATCCAAAAGACGTTGGGGTATCTGGCTTATACGGCATTCGCCGTCAAGCAGGCTGTATTCGGTATGTAAATGTAAATGAACAAAGCCCATATACCCGTTCGTCTCCGTAAAAATTTAAAAGTTATATGATTCCGCTATTTCTATAAGCTTTCTGAACCTGTGGTTCAAGCCGGATTTACTAACCGGCGCGCTTAGCAGGTTGCGTATCTGCGCCAAGCTCATATCGGGGTTGGCAAGCCTAATTTCGGCGCATTCTCTAAGCTCGGCAGGCAGGTTTTGCAACGCGCCGTATTTTATAATGGTCTTAATAGCCTCGCATTGCTCTGCCGCCGCCTTTGCGGTGCGGTCCATATTTGCGGTTTCGGCGTTGCAAATGCGGTTCATATTATTTCGTACGTCGTTTAAAATGGTGGTGTTTATAATATCCAACGCCGCTTTTGTAGCGCCCATAAACGACAAAACGTCCTCTATGCTTTCGGCGGCTTTAAAATAAATAATCGGCTTCCCGCGGCGCACCGATTGCTTCGGCTCCATACCCCAATCGCAAAGCATATCAAAAACGGTTTGGGTGGCTTCCTCGTTGGGTAACGAAAAAGAAAGCATAAAGTTCCTGCCCGGCGCGCTTATACTGCCGTATTTTAAAAACACGCCCCGCAAATACATACCTGCATCTTTATCGCAGCCTTGCAAAAAGGGAGCAAGCTCCTTGCCTGCGTTTACCGCATCGGCACAGCATTGCTTTTTGGGCGCTGCGTCGGTTAATTGTTGCTTTATATCCGAAGAAAAAGACATTATCTTATCACTCTTATTTCCGGCTCTAATTTTACGCCTGTTTTTTCAAGCACCGTTGCGGTAACGTAATCCATAAGGTTAAGCACGTCTGCCGAGGTAGCGTTGCCGATATTTATAACGAACCCTGCGTGCTTTTCCGAAACCTGTGCCCCGCCTATGGTATAGCCCTTAAGCCCGCATTGCTCTATCAATGCTCCTGCAAAATTGTTGGGCGGGCGCTTAAAGGTGCTTCCGCAGCTTGGGTATTCCAAGGGCTGCTTGGATTTCCGCGCCGACATAAGTTCGTCCATTCTTGCGCGGATAGCGGCTTTATCTCCGCTTTCACCCTTAAATTCGCCGCTTAAAAACAGCAAATTCTTTCGTTGCAAAAGGCTGTTGCGGTAAGAAAAATCCAATTCCTCGTTAGAAAGGGTAACAATATTAAGGCTTTCGTCCAAAAACCTGCCCTTTATAAAGCATTGGCAAATTTCGCCGCCGTATGCCCCTGCGTTCATATATATTGCGCCGCCTACGGTGCCGGGAATGCCGTAGCAAAATTCCATACCGGTAACGCCGTTATCAAGGGCGCATTTAGCCAAGGCAGAAAGGCTTTCGCCGCAGTTGGCGGTAATAATTCCGTCTTTAAACGAAATGCCCCGCATTGCGGTAAGAATAATAACCCCGCCGTCAAAGCCATCGTCGGTAAAAAGCAAATTAGAGCAATTTCCCACAACCACGTATTTTTCGTTACACCGATGGAAAAAGCTTATTGCATATATCAATTCTTCCTCGTTTTTAGGCAACGCTACGTATTTTGCATTGCCGCCGGTTTTCATCGAGCAATATTGTGCCAGATTTGCGTTTTCAAGCAAGGTGCAGTTCATATAGGCGCACACTCCCATAATAGATAAATTAATTCATTGTCATTATACTATAAAAAAATATAAATTACAATAAATAACAGTAAAAAACAGATAAAAATTAAAAGTTGCTATTGACCTTTTATGTTTATTTTGTTAAAATCAAACCGAGTATATGCCGATTTTTTGTAATTGGGCACAAAAATAAAAAAACGAAAGGCTATTCGGTATGAAAAAATTATTGGCAATAATTATGGCGGCGCTTATGCTGTTGCCGTTGTGTATATCGGTTTCGGCATCAAAACTCGATAACACAAAATCCTTTACCGTATATACCGGTGATTCTACTAAAAATTACAACCCCGAACGTCAAATTAGCGTAACCATATCCCTGCGGGATATTAACTTTGGCTTAAACGACGGCGTTTCTGCCATCGAGTTCGATTTATATTACGAAAAAAGCAAGGTAGACCCCGTTACCAAGGCGGCAAACGACAGCGATAACGACGCTTTCGATTTTACCAAGCTTATAAGCGTTAACCCTGCCAGCTGGGAGGGTGTGGGCACCTTGGATACCTCTGCCGCAAAATATACGCTTGCTTTTAGCGATTTGGTTTCGGGTGCAGGCACTTTTGTAGATAACGATTCCTTGGTTATAAAAATCCCCTTCCTTGTAAAAAAATCCTGCCGCGTAAACAATATTAAGTTCCAAATAAAGAACTTCCGCGCATATAATTCCGATATGCAAACCTATTGCGATGCAGAGGTAGAGGATATCGTCGTGCGCTATGCGGTTCAGCCCGCGGTTAACGCACCCGTTCCTTCCGATACAATTCCCTTGCACGTGGCAGGCTACCGTAACGACGTTAACAACGTTATCTTTTATGCCGCCAGCAAGGATTATACCGTTGGCGAATACGTAAAGGCGTTCTGCGACGATCAATTTAACCAAAGCGCAATGAAGAACTATGCAATTCTTATTGCGGGTCTCGACGGTATTATCGATTACGTAGACGTTAAAAACACCGATAAATCCAAGGTGAAAATCCCCAAGGGAAGCTTCCTTATAGGCGTTCATCGGCTTAACAGCGACGATTATTCCGATTTTAAAGCAACCGTAGAGCTTGGAATGCAGGTTTCTATTTACAACATCAACATCGAATCTGCAGGCAGAACCAACGAAATTAACGACCTTGTACGCGCCGCTTTTGCTGTTTACGAGCCCGGCGAAGAACCCGTGTTTATCGGCGGTAACAACCCCGAAGAAAGCCCCGAGCCCGAACCCGATTTAAATCCCGACCCCGATAAAGGCACCGTTGGCGACGTAAATATGAACGGCAAAATAGATGCAAGAGACTATTTGCTGTTAAAGCGTGCCTACTTCGGCACCTATACGCTTCAGTGCCAAATGTCTGTTGCAGATATTAACGGCAACGGCAAAATAGATGCAAGAGATTATTTGTTGTTAAAGCGTGCATATTTCGGCACCTACACTATTTAATAAGCGATAAAGTATGTTGAATTATATCGTAACGTTTTTAATAAGCATGGTCCCCATTATCGAGCTTCGCGGGGCTATCCCTTACGGCTTGGCAAACGGCGGCGACGTCGTTGCGGTAACCCTGCTTTCGGTTATAGGCAACATATTGCCGGTTCCGTTTTTAATAATTTTCGGCGGCAAGGTATTAAATTGGCTTGCAAAGTTCCCCAAATTCGGCAAGCCCTTCCGTAAAATATTGGAAATGGGCGAAAAAAAGGTTGCAAAAATGAAGTCAGGCGCGCAAAAAGCGCTGTTTTGGGGCTTGTTCCTTTTTGTGGCAATCCCGTTGCCCGGCACCGGTGCTTGGACAGGGGCGTTAATAGCCATAACCCTTGGCTTAAAGCTTAGAAAAAGCTTTCTTCCCATTGCTTGCGGCGTTGTTTCCGCAGGTGCAATAATTCTTACTTTGTATTACACTGCGTACGGTGTGTTCGAAATGCTTGTTTGATAAATCTTTAAAGAGGTAAAATTATGAAAACATTTAAAATAGGCGTTATTACCGATTCCTTCCTTCTTCCCTTCGAATCTGCCCTTGCAAAGGCGGCAGAGGTTGGCGCACAGGGGATTCAGCTTTACGTTGTAAACGGCGAAATGAAGTACGATACCTTCGATGACGAAAAGGTAGCCCGCGTGCGGGGCTTATTAGAAAAATACGGCTTGGAAATTTCTGCAATCTGCAGCGATTTCGGCGGCCACGGCTTTGAACGTGCCGATGAAAACGCTTGGAAGGTGCCTGCATCTAAGGCGGCGGCAGATTTGGCTGTAAAATTGGGAACCAAGGTGGTTACCACCCATATCGGCGTAGTGCCCGAGGATAAAAACGATATTCTTAAGGCAGATAAAGAATGCGAGGCATACAAAAATATGCTTTCCGCCTGCCGCGAAATAGGCGAATACGCCGCTTCTTTGGGCGTTACCTTTGCGGTAGAAACCGGCCCCGAGCCCGCGGCTCGCTTAAAGGTGCTGCTTGACGACGTAAACAGCAAGGGCTTTGGTGTAAATATGGACCCTGCAAACCTTGTTATGTGCGCCGGCGACGACCCCGTTGCCGCAGTGCATATTCTTAAGGATTATATCGTTCACACCCACGCAAAGGACGGCAAGGGCTTTATTATCGACCCCCGCAAGGTTTATACCTTCTTTGCCGAGGGCGGTATCGAGGATTTGCGTCTTTCCGATTATTTCTTAGAGGTTCCCCTTGGCGAGGGCAACGTTCCCTTTAACGAATATCTTAAGGCTTTAGAGGATATCGGCTACGACGGTTACCTTACCATCGAGCGGGAATGCGGTGCAGACCCTTACGCAGATATACTTATGGCGGTTGGCTTTCTTAAAAGCAAGATGGGAGAATAAGCCGTGAAAATAGGTTTTATTGATTATTTTCTTGATGAATGGCACGCAAACAATTACCCTAAATTTATTGCAGACCAGTGCGGAAGCGATTTTACGGTAGCCTACGCTTATGCCGAGATCGATAAACCCAACGGCCTTACCACCGACCAATGGTGCGAAAAGTTCGGTGTAGAAAGATGCAGCACCATTAAAGAGGTTGTGGAAAAAAGCGATTGCATTATCGTGCTTTCCCCCGATAACCCCGAACGTCATTTAGATTTATGCCGCGAGCCCTTGGCAAGCGGAAAGCCGGTTTACGTAGATAAAACCTTTGCCCTTTCTAAGGAAATTGCAAAGCAGATTACCGAAATAGGCGAAAAGCACAGCACCCCCTTCTTTTCTACCTCGGCATTGCGCTTTGCCAACGAATTAGAGGGTGTTAGCAAAGAAAACATTTGCTTTATAAACTCCCGCGGGCCCGGCAATTTCGATACCTACGCAATACATCAGATAGAACCTATCGTTATGCTTATGGGCAGCGACGTTAAGCGTATGATGTCTGTGGGCAGCGGTATGTACGAATCTATGGTTATAGAATTTTCAGGCGGCAGACGTGCGGTGTTAAGCCATTACGGCTGGACGGGTGTAGATTTCGATTTAACCGTTAACTATACCGACGGCTCTACCGTAAAAATCCCCCAAATGAGCGATTATTTCCCTAATTTTATAAAAGCCCTGTGCGATTTCTTTAAAACCGGCAAAATTTATGCCGACCATGCCGAAACTATTTCGGTAATGGGCATTATCGAAGCAGGCAACAAGGCTTTAAAAACCCCCGGAGAATGGGTGGAGGTGTAATATGAAAGGTCTTAGATTAACTTCTTTATTATTGGCTTGCGTGTTATTGCTTTCGGCGTTCAGCCTTTGCGCTTATGCCGAAACCGTTACCGTTGATTTTATTCCCACAATTAAAAACGGTACTATTTACGGCATTTCCCTAAAAACACCCCAAAACGTGTTCCGCTCTTTTTATACCGGTAAAAGCGTGGAAATATTCGATAAAGATGGCACCCGTCTTGACCCCTCCAGCACAACCTATATGGGCACCGGCTTTACCGTAAAAGTCGACGGCAGAGCGTTGTATACCGTTGTGGTTATGGGCGATTTCGATGGCGACGGCGAGCTTACCGCCCGCGATTATTTGCTTACCAAGCGTACCTGTATGGGCACTTATTATGCAAACTCTCTTGCCAGACAGGCGGCAGGGGCAGATGCCAAGGGCGACATTAGACCTATTAATTACATTAAGGTAAAGCGCGCATATTTCGGCACCTATGAAATTAACAAGGATTATTCCTGCGACCCTTACGATCCCACCAACGGCGAAAACGGCTGGTCGGATAACTGGGTATAATTTACAAAATAAAAAAGATATGCTTTGCGGCATATCTTTTTTGTTTGCTTATTATTTGTATTCCAGCTTTACGCGGTGCTTTAACGAGCACAAAATCTCGTAATTAATGGTGCCCAACGCGTTGGCAAGCTGTTCTATATCGAAGGCAGATTCAAATATAACCGCCTCGTCCCCAACCTTGCAATCTGCATCGTTACCGATATCGACCATACACATATCCATACAGATTTTACCAACGGTGGCAAATTTTTTGCCGTTAATCTTTATAAATTCCTTACCGGAATATACTCTGGAAAAGCCGTCGGCATAGCCAATGGAAATTACCGCCACGCGGGTATCCTCTTGGGCGGTGTAGGTACAGCCGTAGCTTACGCTGTCGCCCTTGTTAAGCTTATGTACCGCGCAAACGCGGGCAGAAAGCCGCATTGCGGGCAGAATGTTGCCGTCGATGCAATATTTAGATGGCATAAGACCGTATAAAATAATACCTGCGCGAACCATATCCAAATGCATACGGGGGTATTTAAGAATAGCGGCGCTGTTACAGCAATGGCGTGTGCCCACGTTAACCTTCATTTCCTCTAAACGGTTAAGCAGGGCAGAAAATACGGCAAACTGCTTTTCGGTATAATCCCCACAGCAATCGTCGCTGGCGGCAAAGTGGGTAAAAATCCCTTCCATGCCAATGCCTTCACAGCAAGAAATTGCGGCAACCTCTTTTGCGGCAAAGCCAACGTCTTCGCTTTCGTGGCAATAAATACCTATGCGGGACATACCCGTATCTACCTTAACGTGAACCCTTACCTTGCCGTATTCCGAAAGCTTTTTGGCGTAATCAAAGCTATCTACGGTCTGAATAAAATCCCCCGCGATAATTTCGTCGGCAAAGCGGGCATCGGTAGGGCCCAATATAAGAATGTTTCCGTTAATGCCTGCGGCGCGAAGCTCCTGCGCTTCGGTAATGCAGGCAACGGCAAAATCGGTACAGCCGGCGGCGGAAAGCTCTTTTGCAATGCCAATGGCGCCGTGGCCGTAAGCATCTGCTTTTACAACCGCCATAATTTTACCGTTGGAAATAGATTGTATATAATTGTAATTGTTGCGAATGGTGTTAAGGTTAACCTTCGCCGTTACTCGGTTTTTCATAGGGTGTTATGGCACGGACGGAAAAATAAAACCGCCTGCCGTTCTCCTCTGCTTCAATGCCTATAACCTGCTTTGTATCGTTATCATAATACACCAAAATAACGGTTTCGTCAATAGTGTACTTAAAACCCTTTTTGGTTTTTACGGCAGAAATATCCCTTTCGTTCAAAAGCCTTACAGCCCTTGCAAGGCAGTGCTGTGCAGGGAAATATCCGCTTTCCACGGGGCAAACGAAATCTGCTACCGTTGCGGTACCCTTATCACCCCAAATTTCAATATTTAACCCGAAAAGGGGATGTTCCTTATCAAAGCTTAAGGAATAGCCCTCTTGGGTAATCCGCTGTATAAAATAATCCTTGCCGTTAAGGCTTGCGGTAAGCTCTAACGGCAGGGCGAATTTGTTTTTAATATCTTCGTTGCCGCAACCGCAGATAAATATAACCGATAATATAATAATCGCAAACGCTTTTTTCATAAAACCCCTCCGCAAAATTATATTTGCAAAGGGGCTTAAAAATTACCGCGGCAGATAAAAAACGTCCTCGGAAAATATTTTAAAAATTCGGTTATAAATATAACCCTGCCCAAAAAGCCCATAAACACAGCCGTTTTTGTAAAACAGCATACGCAACGTATATTTCGGCGAAAGAATTCCGTTGTATATAATTCCGTTGCGGGCAACGGTAATAATTTGCGTGTTATCGCAAATAACCGCCATAGCGTAAATATCGTCCCCTGCAGAGATAAAATCGGTAAGCGTTTCGTTCCTTTCCACCGCGCACAGCCGTGTAAGCCGCTTGCCTTGAATATCGAACAAAAACGCCCCGTCGAAAAAAGCACCCACAAAAAACAGCTCGTTGCCGATAACGGTTACAGATGCATCGGTTAAACCGCCGTAGCTTGTGCAACCGTCCCTTTGCAGACCGTTTAGGCTAACGTAACCAAGCTCTTTTAAATCCTTATCCAAAATATAAACGCTGTTGCCGTTGCAACAACCCAAGGCGGTTGTAACGCAAGCATTTTCGTTGTACCTAAACCTTCGGTAGGGGCGTACGGCAGGGTGTTGACACAGCAAATCGCCCTCTTGACCGTATTCCCAAAGGTAATTGCAAAAGCCGTCTGCGGCAAAAACGTTACCGCCCTTAAGGTCTGCCGAAACCGCCGCATTGCCGTTGTTTAGCATAAAACTGCCCTGCAGATTTTCCAACATAAAAATCACTCCCTTAATATTGTATTATTTCTCTTGATTTTTTGACAAAATAACAATATAATAAATTTATAATGGGTTTGGAGTAATAAAATGCGAAAAATAACGGCTTTTTTGTTGGCAACGCTTTTTATAATAAATATTTTTTCCTTTACGGCAACGGCAGAACAACCGCAGGAAAATCTTTCCGCGGGCTTGCCCTATAACGTTTGTACCGGCGAACCGATTTCGGATTCCTACGGAAGCATTTCTCCCGATGGTATTGCAATGGGCGAGGATAACGGCAAGCTTAGCGATAACGTTTGGGGCGACCTAAACGCAGAAAGCGCGGCATGGTATAAGGCATACGGCGGAAAAAGCCGCAATATTGTGTTCGATTTCGGCGAAAACCGCGGTGTAGATTCGGCTTTTGCCATATTTTTGCATTCCCCCCAAAAGCAAATATACCTGCCAAGGTACATAAAGCTTTATCTTTCGGATAACGGCACCGATTATCAGTTGGTTGGCGAAAAAGACCTGCGCGAACGGCTTACAGACGTTAAGGAAGGGGTTCACGGTATAGATATAGCTCTTCGCCGTACCTATTCCGCCCGCTATGCAAAGCTTGAATATGCCACCGACGGCTACGTTTATTGCAGCGAGGTTGCGGTTTACGGCAACAGCATTCTTGCAGGTACGGAACGACCTCTCGACCCTAAAAACGAGCCTTTGGAAAAGGGCTATACCGCGCAGATTAACCAAAGCAAGGATATTGTAAAGCTTTATAACGGCCACGCGGAAACCGACCATACCCTTGGCGTTCTTACCGAGGATGAGCTTTTACCCTACGTGGCTTACGTTAATTCCGCAGGGGAAATAAAGGGCAAAATGTTCGACAGCGTGTTGCTTTCCCCCTGCAACCTGCCCGCCGACGGCAAAAGCCAATGGGGCTTTGCAGAATGGGAAATGTACCTTTCCCATACCTTTACCTTGGGGCAGGATTTAGATGCCCTTAATAAGGTGGCAGGCAGAGCTTACCAAGCTTTGGGCATAACCGATAAGCTAAACGTCTATTTTACAATCCCTTATCCCGCTTTAACCGAATTACCCTTTGGCGATATAGATAACGACGGCACCGACGAATATTCCGCCGAACCCGACGAACGCTTGGATATTGTAAAATGGTACGTAAGCAGATGTATCGACGAATTCAAGCTTAATAATTACGAATTTCTTAACTTATCTGGCTTCTTTCTAAACATTCAAGGGGTAGATTATACCCTTTCCTTGCAGGAAGAAGAGCTTATAAAGGATATAAACAAGTATATAAAACGGCAAAACCTTGCAAGCTTTTATTCCTCTGCATATCTTTTTGCAGGGTTCGACCAATGGGAAGAGCTTGGCTTTACTGCGGCGGTAATGCAATCTAATTATGGCGAGCATGGCTTAAACGGCAGCTATAAGCAGACTATGCTTTCTCAATATGCAAAAAGCGTATATAACAACCGTATGGGCGTGGAAATAGGCTTTTCCAAGCTGTTTAACGCCTACGATAACGGCTGGGATTATCAGGCAATCTGCAACAATTACGAAGCCCAGCTTTACTACGGCGGCACCACGGGGTATATGAACGCCGTTAATCTGTACGAGCAGGGAATGGGCATAGGCTTTCTTTATAACTGCTGTTATGCCAAAACCTCGTCGGAGCAGGGTGTTTGTCTGCGCAGAATTTACGATATAACCTACCGTTATATAAACGGGAACTATAACAATATGCCCCCCGAAATAAGCGGAAATACAGCGGTGGAAATTACCGAGGGTGATGCTATCGTTCCTATTTCCATTGCCGATGCAAGCTCCTATTGGGGCGATATTTCGGTTATTATAACCGCACAGCCCGCCAACGGCAAGGTTGCCGTTTCTGCCGATAAAACGGCGGTAATTTACAGCCCCGAAAGCGGTTTTGCCGGTGTAGACAGCTTTACCCTTTGCGTAAGCGACGGCTTTTCTCAATCTAAGCCCCATACCGTTAACGTAACAGTTGCCCCCGTAACCCAACCCCCCGAGGAAAGCGAGGATATTTATATTCCTCTTCCCCCGTCTTCGGGTCAAACCGAGCAAACGCCCCCTTGGCTGTTCCCTATGATAGCCCTTTTGGCAGGCTTTATGGTTGTGGTTGCCATTGCTACCGTTGCAAAATCCAAAAAGAAATAAAAATAACTGCACTTTCTGCCCGAAAGTGCAGTTTCTTTTTTTAAAGGGTGTTGCCCAACCCAAAGCTAATGCCTATTGCGCTGTCAACCTGTTGCATGGTGCGGTCGTCAAGCTTACCCATACGTTCCTTCAGTCTGCGTTTATCTATGGTGCGTATCTGCTCTAACAGAATAACCGAATTTTTTGCAAGCCCGCAGTGGGTATCGCCCTTTATGTTCTCGCCTGCGGTAACCTCTATATGGGTGGGGAGCTTGGTTTTGCCCGTGCGGCTGGTTATGGCGGCGGCAATAACCGTTGGGCTGTATTTATTGCCCATATCGTTCTGAACAATAAGCACGGGCCTTATTCCGCCCTGCTCCGACCCAACGACAGGGCTTAGGTCGGCATAATAAATATCGCCGCGATGAATGCTTTCGTCGTTGTTTTGTATCTTCATAGCTTATGCTCCTCTTAATTTCCATTTTATGCTTACATACATATTTTTGCCAAGAGAAGCGGGTTTATTCAGCAAAAAATAAACCGTCGGGATTTTTACCCGACGGTTAAGGCTTATTTTTTTATCTTCATCCAATAATTCATAAAGCGGTCAAAGCGGTTAGAGGTTGCGGTGGATACAAAATCCACGCTGTAATTGTCGTTATCAATATAGGTGATGTTTTCTACCGTAACGGCACGCACTATCCAAGGGTTACTGCCGCCGGTAAACACAATTCTGTCGTAAGGCAGCTTTTGCTTTTCTATAACCTTCATATACCTAATAACGGCTTCTGTCATATCGGTGTTGTTTTGTATACCGCCAAGCCATATTTCGTAGGTAATATCGCTGTAAAATTCGCCGGTTTCGGCGGCAAGCAAAGATTCATCGGGCAACAATGCCACGCTGTCGCATTCTACGGTAAACATATCGTCGGGGAAGCTTTTTCTTAAAGCGGCGGTAAAGGATTTTGCATAAGGTTCAAGAATTCGGTCTTCCATCAAGGGCTTAAAAAGGTCTGTTAAACCGCCGTTTTTTACAGAAATAATCTGTTGGTCGGCAGGGTAAACACTGCTTTGGGCATAAACAAAATAGGTGCCGTCGGCATAGTTATACTGAATATCCGAAAACTCCACCGTTCCCAAAGCGGCGTTTTCGCTTTCGGGGTAAATCCCTTGGGTGTATTCCTTAATATCGGCTTTAGCCTTGGCGGCGGCAACGGGGTTGCCCATATATACCAAGCCCAAACCCGTGCAAGCAACCAAGCATACCGCTATAAGAGGGATTCCCACCGCCTTTTTCTTCTTTTGCAAAATATATTTTGCGCCCATAGAAAAAATAAAGCAGGAAACCGTAATTATTGCGGTGTAAATAAGGGTAAATCTCATTTTTTGCTCGTTAACGGTGTTTAAGCAAAAGGCGGTAACGCCAAAAAACAGGGTTTTTGTTTTTTCGTCAATAGGCAAAAAAGCCGCGGCGGCGGTGATAGCAAACGCCAAGGGTGTCATTGCGATAACACCTGCGCTTCTTCTAAAAGCCAATGCCGCCAAAAACGCCGCAAGGGCAAGCAACGCGGCAAAGCCCATAGAAATAAGCTGCTTCTTTTTGTTTTCGTCAAGCTTTTTCATTTATATTCCTCCGCAAAATAGGGGTTGGTAAGCTTTATAAGCAGGGAAGTATCGTCGTCGGCTTGCATTTTGTTGTTCCGTTCGCTGCCGCAAAGGGTGCATTTGTGGGTGATAACAAAGCCCTTTTTGGGGTGGGACGTAACGGCAACGGGGCGCATTAGCCCGCCGCAATCGGATGCTCTGTCCCCTGGGTTAACGTCAAGATGGCGGGAATAAAGGCAATATGGGCAATGATTACGCGAGGTATAGCCCAAGGGGGGTACCTCTTTGCCGCAATTACCGCAAACAAAACCGCTGTCGTTCTTTGCAAAAACTTTATTTTCCATAAATAAGATACCAAAACTTGTAAATTTTTTTAATTTGGGGTTTTATTTTTAGGTTTAGTATAGTATAATACAAAATTGAGGAAAAATCAATAACAACAGTTTACATTTGTTTTAACAAGGAGCATTATAAATGAGCAAAAAAGACAAACAGCCTAAAAACTGCAGGCTGGGTGGCGTAGGCGGTCAGGCTATTATCGAAGGGGTTATGATGAAGAGCAAAACCCTTACCGCAATAGCAGTGCGCCGTATGGATAACAAAAAAATAGCCGTTACCCGCAAGCCCAACAGCTCTGTTTCGGATAAAATCAAAATATTCAAGCTTCCCATTTTGCGCGGTTTCGTTGCTTTTATAGAATCTATGGTGCAATCCTTTTCCACCATTAACACGGGCACCGATATGCTTGGGTTAGATTACCAAGAGGAAAACGCATCAAAGTTCGATAAATGGGTAGAAAAGCATTGCGGAAAATGGCTTATTTCGGTTGTTTCCGCCGTTGCAATGGTGCTTGGCGTTGCCTTGGCGGCACTGCTGTTTATTTGGTTGCCCACCTTTATCGGCGGCTTGGTTTTGGAATGGTTCGGCGAACCTACCCGTACCGAAAACGGCATAAAATATATAATCGGCAATGCATCGGCAACCGGCGTTATCCGCAGTGTTGTCGAGGGCGTGCTTAAGGTCGTTATTTTTGTGGCGTATATTTGGCTAACCTCGCTTATCCCCGATATGAAGCGTGTTTACAAATACCACGGGGCAGAGCATAAAAGCATTTTCTGCTACGAGGCAGGCTTAGAGCTTACCGTAGAAAACGTTAAAAAGCAATCCCGCTTCCACCCCCGTTGCGGCACCTCGTTTATGTTCGCGATGATGCTTTTATCCATATTTATAGGTATTTTTATCACTATCGATACCGTATGGCTAAGAAGCCTTATAAAAATCTGCCTGTTGCCCTTTACCATGGGCATCGGCTACGAATTTATACGTTATGCAGGCAAGCACGATAACCTGCTTATTCGCATCCTTGCAAAGCCCGGTCTTTGGATGCAAAACCTCACCACCCGCGAACCCGAGGACGATATTATCGAAGTAGGTATAACCTCTTTAAAATGCGCCCTTCCCGACGATTTCCCTAACTTTTACGAGGAATGCGTTTTAGCTATGAAGGAATGGGAAAATAAAGAAGAAACCACCGAAGAAACCACCGAAGAAACCGCAGAAAATCCCGAAGAAACCGAAGCAAAGGAAGAAACTAACCTTGAAGCTTAGAGATTACAGAAACAAACTAAAAGAAATGCTTATGAGCATATCCCCCGAGGAAGGGGACGTTATTGCCGATATATTACTGTGCGAGGCGCTTAACACCGAGCGGGGGTATCTGCTTGCCCATTTAGACGACGAAACACCCCGTTCTATCGATGCCTTCGTAAGCGGTGCCGTGTTCGAGCTTTCCCTTGGCAAGCCCTTGCAGTACGTCCTTGGAAAATGCAATTTTTACGGCTATGAAATCAACGTTGGCGACGGCGTTTTTATTCCCCGAAGCGATACCGAAATAGGTGTAAAGGCGGCGTTGGGTATTTTAAAGGACGGCGATTTGTTTGCCGATATCTGCAGCGGAAGCGGCTGTATTGCAAAAGCTATCGCCGCAGAAAAGCCCACCGTAAGCGGTTATGCCTTAGAGCTTTCCCTTAAAGCTTTGCCCTATACCGAAAAAAACCTTGCCGAGCAAAGAAACGTTGCCGTAAAGCGCTTTGATGCCTTGGACGAGGACGATTATATCGAGCTTGCGGCGGTTATGGAAAAGCCCTTGGACCTTATTATTTGTAACCCCCCTTACATTCCTACCGACGATATTTTAACCCTTGCGCCGCAGGTTGGCTTCGAGCCAGATACCGCCCTTGACGGCGGCGAGGACGGCTTGCGCTATTACCGCACGGTAACCGCCCTTTCCCCCTATATTTTAAAGCGGGACGGCGTGCTTATTTACGAAATCGGCATTAACCAATGCGAGGACGTATCTAAAATAATGCAGGAAAACGGTTTTCAGGTTGCGGTAATAAAGGATTACGGCGGAATCGACAGAATCCTCGTAGGCAAAAGATGCTTCGACTGAAAATATTCTAAAATTTAATATTGACAAGATAAAAAATCCGTACTATTATTATATATATTATAATGTATGGATTTTTTGTTTTGTCGTTTGCGACGGCGCAGAACGCTATCACCTAAAAGGATTTTTATGAAGCATATAGAATCGAGAAACAACCCTACAATAAAATGGGCGGCAACCCTTACCGCCAAAAAGGGCAGAGAAGCCGAAGGGCTGTTTTGCTTCGAGGGTGTGCATCTGTTAGAGGAATATATCCGCAGCGGAAGGGATCCCAAAATGCTTTTTGTGCGTGAGGATGCCCTTAACAAATATCGGGACCTTATCAATTCCGCAGGGTGCGAGGTATTTTCGGTTACAGGCTCTGTTTACGAAAAGCTTACCGAGGAAAAGGCACCCCAAGGCATTTTTACCGTTGCGGAACGGCTAAATAATATAAAGCCCTTAAGCCAAGAAACGGTTAAGGAATTAAAGGGCACAAGCATCGCCCTTGCAGATTTGCAGGATAACGGCAACGTTGGCACGGTTATACGCACCGCCGCCGCCTTGGATTGCAATATAATTCTTTGCGGTAATTGCGCCGATATTTATTCCCCCAAAACCGTTAGAGCAACAATGGGCGCTATGTTCTTTGCCAACGTGTACGTTGCAGATACCGCCTTAGATTGCGTAACGCTGTTACAAAGTCAGGGCAAGCGGGTTATTGCAACCGCCCTTACCGATAAAGCCCAAACCTTGGGCAGGTTCGATATAAATAACGACGATTGCTTTATGGTGGGCAACGAGGGAAAGGGCTTAAAGGAAGAGGTTATTGCCCAATGCGACCTTACCGCAATTATCCCCATGAGCGGCAAGACCGAAAGCCTTAACGCCGCCACCGCCGCCGCAGTTATACTGTGGGAAGCAAAACGGGGTAAAATGTAATGAAGCAGGCTATACTTTATATCTGGTTTCAGCTTGCCACGGGCATTTGCAACGGTATTGCAGGGGAAATATTGGGCAAATATAACGGCATAGAGGAAATTTATAATTGCAACGATTTTTCCTTCCTTGGCGATAAAAAGCAAAAATATATCAACCGTCTTGAAAATAAAGATACCTCACAAGCCTTCGAGATTTTAAAGCGCTGTCAAAGCATGGGGGCGCAGGTGGTGGGTTATTACGATAACCTTTATCCCAAATCCTTGCGCCGAATCCCAACCCCGCCTTCTGTGCTGTACGTTATGGGCGATTTAAAAAGCTTAAACGGCATTCCCTGCGTTGCGGTTGTGGGCAAACGCAAAATGACATCTGCAGGTAAGGATATTGCCGAAAATTTTGCATATAATTTCTGCAAAAGCGGTGCTTACGTAATAAGCGGTCTTGCGGCAGGCATAGATACCGCCGCCCACCGCGGTGCAATTATGGCAGGCGGCTATACGGTTGCCGTTTTGGGCAACCCCATAGGCGACGTTTATCCCAAAGAAAATTTAAAAGCGTTTCAGACCCTTTATCAGCGGGGCGCGGTTATAAGCGAAATGTACCCCGGCTGTCCCCGCACGAAAGCCGATTTTCCCAACCGCAACCGTATAATAAGCGGTCTTAGCGATGCGATAGTGGTTATCGAGGCAGGGGAATCCAGCGGAGCATTAATAACCGCCCGCCACGGGTTAGAGCAGGGCAAGCACGTTTTTGCTGTGCCCGGCGCAATCGGCACCGAGAATTCGGGCACCAACACCCTTATAAAGAACGGCGTTCCTGCCGCTACCGAACCGCAGGATATAATATCGGTTTTGGTTTTGGAACACCCCGAAATAATGCGGCAATATACCCCTTCGGTTACCTCTAAGCTGCGTTCCTACGGGACTGCACCAATAACCGAGGAGCCTATTAAGGAAGAACCGGTTGCAGAACCGACCGTTAAAACAGAAATCATCTCTGCCCCGGAGGAAGTTACCGCCCTACCACAAGAAAACGGCGGCAATACCTTGGCAGATAAAATACTTTCCGCCCTAAGCATAAGCAAGCCCATAAGCGCCGATGAGCTTACCCAAATAACCGGTATTGCAGTTTCGGAAATAATGTGCGAGCTTACGGTTATGGAAATCGAGGGCAAGGTACTTGCATCCCCCGGCGGAAGATACACTAAAGCAAAAGCATAATCTTAAGGAGAAATACACCTATATGAACACGTTGGTAATTTTGGAGTCCCCCCACAAGGTAAATACGGTAAAAAGCTTTTTGGGCAAGGGCTATAAGGTTAAATCCTGCAAAGGGCACGTACGCGACCTGCCCAAAAGCAAGCTGGGTATAGATATCGATAACGATTTTCAGCCCCAATATATAAACATCCGCGGCAAAGGCGAGCTTATTAACGAGCTTCGCAAGGAAGCCAAGGCGGCAGACCGCGTATTCCTCGCCGCCGACCCCGACCGGGAAGGAGAAGCCATAAGCTGGCATCTTGCAAAGGTTCTTAACGTAGACCCTGCAAAGATAAAGCGCATAACCTTTAACTCCATTACCAAAAACGTGGTAAAGGAAGCTATAAAGCACCCCCGCGATATCGATATGAATATGGTTAACAGCCAACAGACCAGACGTATTTTAGACCGCTTGGTTGGTTATAAAATTTCCCCATTCCTTTGGAAGCATATAAAGAACGGTCTTTCTGCGGGCAGAGTTCAATCGGTTGCAACCCGTATAGTTGTAGAGCGCGAACAGGAAATTAACGCCTTTAAGCCCGAGGAATATTGGGTTATCCCCGCCACCTTCGTTACTTCCGAAGGCGAGGTATTTAAGGCAAAATTCTACGGCACCGACGGCAAAAAACAGGATATTAACTGCGAAGCGCAGGTAAAGCAAATTCTTGCCGCCATCGAAAAGGGCAATTTCCGTGTGGATTCGGTTAAACGCGCGTTAAAGCAACGCCGTCCCGCGCCCCCCTTTATTACCTCTACCCTACAGCAGGATGCAAACCGCAAGCTTTCCTTCCAATCCCAAAAGACAATGCTTATTGCCCAAGAGCTTTACGAAGGTGTAAGCCTTGGCGAAAAAAGCACCCACGGTCTTATAACCTATATGCGTACCGATTCCTTGCGTATTTCCGAGGAAGCGCGTGAATCGGCAAAGAACGTTATTATAAGCAAATACGGCGCGGAATATTATCCCGCCGCCCCCAACGAATTTAAAATGAAAAAGAACGCGCAGGACGCTCACGAGGCTATTCGCCCCACCGACCCTGCCATCACGCCCGAATCGGTTAAGGGTAAAATCACCAACGACCAATACAAGCTTTACAAGCTTATTTGGGAACGCTTTATCGCATCTCAAATGGCGTCCGAGCTGTTGGATACCGTTTCGGCAGATATAGAATGCAACGGTTGCATTTTCCGCGCAAACGGCCATAACGTAAAGTTTAAAGGCTTTGCCGCGGTTTACGGCGATATTTTAGACGATACCGCCGACGAAGAAAGCGGAGCAATGCTGCCCGACCTTTCCGAGGGCGAAACCGTTACAGCCCAAGAAATTGCACCCGAGCAAAAGTTTACCCAGCCCCCCTCCCGCTTTACCGAGGGTTCTTTGGTTAAGGTGTTAGAGGATAAGGGAATAGGCAGACCTTCTACCTATACCGCAACTATTACCACAATAATTTCCCGCGGGTATATCCGCCGCGAGGGCAAATTCCTTATTCCTACCGAGCTTGGCTTTGTTACCACCGAAACAATGAAGCAATCCTTCTCGCATATTGTAGATTATAATTTCACTGCCGAAATGGAAGAAAATTTAGACCGCATAGAAGAGGGCGGCACCGATTACGTGGGCGTTATCCGCGATTTTTACGGTCCTTTTCAGGAACAGTTAGAAGAAGCCGAAAAAACCTTGGGCAGCGAAAAGGTAGAAATCCCCAAGGTAGAAACAGGTATCATATGCGAAAAATGCGGCGCGGTAATGGTAGAAAAAACAGGTCGCTACGGCAAGTTTGCCGCCTGCCCCAATTACCCCAAATGCCGCAACACAAAGCGTCTTGACGAGGCAGAAAAGCCGGTTGCAGAGGAAGCCGAAAGCAAAAAGACCGCCGAGGTTATTGCAGACGAAAAATGCCCCAACTGCGGCAACGATATGATACTTCGCAAGGGTCCCCACGGCAGCTTTTTTGCCTGCCGTAATTACCCCGAATGTAAAACCGCCGTTTCCTACCGCCGCGACAGCGGTGTGGTTTGCCCCGATTGCGGTAAGCGTATTATGGTAAAGCAAACGAAGAGCCGTAAAACCTATTACGCCTGCGAGGATTACCCCAACTGCAGCTTTTCCTCTTGGGATATTCCCACCGACCGCCGTTGCCCCCGTTGCGGAGAAGCGGTATTGAAGAAGAAAACCGGCGAGGTTTATTATTGCAAAAATAAATGCGGCTGGAGTGAAAGCAAATGAAAATTACCGTTGCAGTAGATATAATGGGCGGCGATAACCCCGCAAGCGAGCTTGCCGCGGGTGCACTTAACGCCGCAAAGGAATTTAAAAATCAGGGCTTAAGCCTTATTCTTGTGGGCACCGAGGAAGCGGTTGCCGCACTTCCCCCATTGCCCGAAAACGTAACCGCGGTTACCGCAAATTCCGTTGTGGAAATGACAGACGACCCTGCGATAGTTATGAAGGATAAAAAGGATTCCACCATGGTTATGGCGGCTACCCTTTGTAAAGAGGGCAAGGCAGATGCGGTTGTAAGCGCAGGCAACACCGGTGCGCTGTTTACCGCGAGCTCGCTTATTATCCGCCGCATAAAGGGCATTCGCCGTGCGGCACTGGGCTCTATAATGCCCTTAGATAAGCCCTTTATACTGTTGGATTGCGGTGCTAATTTAGATGCATCCCCCGAGGTTTTACAGCTTTATGCAAAAATGGGCTCTATCTATGCCGAAAACGTTTTGGGCATAGAAAGCCCCCGTGTTGCATTGCTTAACAACGGGACCGAACCCCACAAGGGAACACAGATTTTGCAGGATGCATATAAGCTGTTAAGCGAAGATAAAAGCATTAACTTTATCGGTAATTGCGAGGGCAAGACAGTGCCCTTCGGCGGTTGCGACGTTTTGGTCTGCGACGGCTTTACCGGCAACGTAACCCTAAAGCTTATGGAGGGCATGGCAAAGTTTATGTCCAAATCCATAAAGGGCGTATTTAAAGCAAACCCCATTGCAATGCTGGGCGGTGCTTTAACCCTGCGCCAAACCAAAAAGCTAAAAAAGCGTCTTGACCCTGCCGAATACGGCGGCGCGCCCTTTTTGGGCCTTGCAAAGCCGGTGGTTAAAGCCCACGGCAGTTCCGACGCTTATTCCTTCCGTTCGGCAATAAAGCAGGTTATGCTTTACTGTCAGGGCGGCACTATCGAAAAAATTGCCCAAGCTACGGCAAAAACTTCCGCGGAGGAATAAAAATGACCTTGGAAAAGCCCCTAAGCCATTTGGAAAATAAAATAAATTACAGCTTTAACAATATAGAATATTTGCGGGTTGCCCTAACCCATTCTTCCTATTGCAACGAAAACCGCAAAAACGGCTTTACCGTAAGCAACGAAAGAAGCGAATTTTTGGGCGATTCGGTTTTATCTATTATCACCGCAGAATTCTTGTTTAACCAATTTCCCAATGCCGACGAGGGCTTTTTAACCCGTACCCGCGCCGCGTTGGTGTGCGAGGATGCGTTGGCAAGCTTTTCCAACAAATTAGAGCTTGGGGATTATATGCTTTTGGGCAAGGGCGAATCCGGCGGCAGACACCGCAAAAGCACCATTGCCGATGCCTTCGAGGCAGTTCTTGCCGCAATCTATCTTGACGGCGGTATGGAACGGGCAAGGGCGTTCGTGTTGCCCTTTATAACCGAAATGTTAGAAACCGTTAGCAAAACCGGTACCGAGGATTACAAATCCCGCTTGCAAAGAATAGTTCAACAAACCCCCGAGGAGGTTCTTGCATACCGCTTGGTAGGCGAAGAGGGTCCCCCCCACGACAGAACCTTCAGCTACGAGGTTTACCTAAATTCCAACCTGCTTGGCAAGGGTGTGGGCAGAAGCAAGCGCGAAGCAGAGCAAGCGGCGGCAAAAGAAGCGTTAATATTGCTTGGTGAGCTTAATGAAAACCCATCGTAATATACCTTTCTTCGTGCCCCATGCAGGCTGCCCCAACTGTTGCGTTTTTTGCTCGCAGGTTAAAATAACGGGCGTGCAGGCAGAAAAGGATTTGCAAACCGAATTGGCAGAGCTTAACAGCCTTTTGCAAAGCCAAGAGGTTGGTACCGAGGAAAGCCAAATAGGCTTTTTCGGCGGCAGCTTTACCGCCATAGAACGGCATAGGATGGAATCGCTTTTGCAAACCGCAAAGGGCTATATAAAAAAGGGTGTGGCAGAAAGCATACGCATTTCCACCCGCCCCGATAAAATC
>JAFYOG010000026.1 GCA_017560285.1 Clostridia bacterium | reverse complement strand
TTTCTTCCGCGGCTGATAAGTTTTATATCCCTATTTAAAAATATATTAAAAATAAAATTAAAACAAAAATATATAGTTATTTCGCCGTCGCAAAGAGCTTTGCATCGGTATTCACAGTAATTATACAACTTTTAATTAATTGTGTAAAGGATATTTTGTAAAAAACTTTGAATTTTTTTACAGATATTTTATGGTTTAAAGCATAATTACAGCAAAGGAGTGTAAAATATAAAAACGAATTGACAATCTTGGTAAAATATAGTATTATAAAAATGCAAGGAGCTTTTATCTAAAAACAGAAAGAGGTGTTCCCAATGGCAAATGAAATCGTGTGTAATTACGGCGGTTTTGCGCCTTGGGAAGCTGCGGCTTTTTAGCCGAATATAAAAACAAAAAACTTCTCTAACGCATAAGCCGCCATACCAAGGCAGTCTTATGCGTTTTTTATAACGCATAAGGGATTTTAACATTTATAAAAAAGGAGAAGTATTATGAAATTTTTGAAAAAAGTATTTATACCGTTTATGTTGTGTATCGCATTTTTGCTTATTCCTACGGCTACGGTTCGTTCAGCAGAAATACAAGCGGCATACACAAAAATATCTGACGATTTGTTATCTGCCTATGCTTCAAAGAACAGCAACGAAAGTATGAGTGTGGTTGTATAGTTAGAGGATAATGCAACCGACGTATATCAAACCATTGCTTCAAATATTCCCCAGCCTCATTTTGAAAACGGTAATAATTTATCGGGCGATTACGACATTCAAACTATTGCCGAGAATAACACTCTGACCGAGGAAGAGCGTTTGGCGCAGATAGAAGAAATGCAGAACTATATAATGCAAAAACGCCAAATCGCGCAGGCTGTTTATTTGGAAAGCAATACGCCAATAGCAAATCAGCTTTCTGAAATCGGAGAGGTTACGTACATAAGCAGATATTCCTCTGTTATTATTTGCGACCTTACAAAAAGCGAAGCCGTTGACGTGGCGATGAAAAACAATGTGTTATCGTTAACTAATGGTGAAATTAAAGGCAAAGATTATATGGTAAGCAGTAACCAGGCATTTGGCATAGCATATCCCCATTCATTAGGTGCTTCTGCGCAGGGTATTAATATCGGGATGATAGAAAGCGGCGTTCCGGATTTAACACAAAGTTGCTTTAACGGAATATCAAATAAAATAGATACAGATGGGATTGTGTCTGATCACGCCAGTTGGGTTGCGGCAATTATGGTAGGAAATCAACATGGTATAGCAAGAGGATTTAATAAGTTGTGCGCATTTGGTATCGGGGATGGGCAAGAACATGATGATGAGTGGCATGGTAACAGGTTTTTAGAAGGCGTTGAAACGTTGCTGTCCGAAGGGGTAAATGTTATTAACGCAAGTTGTGGTTTGGAACAGTGGGCCGACAGAGACGAATATGCTGATTGGTTAGATCATATTGCATATAATCATTCGGTTCATTTTGTTGCAGCAATTGGGAATTTAAATGATGATCAAAATATTTATAGAACATCTAATATCGCGATGGCATATAACGTGATTTCCGTAGGCGCGGTTAGCGATGGCAATACACCTAATTACCTGAACGATGATAGTTGGTGGTTTGGTTCTTGTTATTATGCTGATACCACCAGCACATGTGCATATAAACCTGATTTATGCGCGTACGGAGAAAATATTTCGATTCCGAACACAACTATACAATCGGATGCACCCAACGGAGCAGAATCCGGCACCAGTGCCTCTGCCCCTTATGTTACGGGATTGGTTGCGGTACTGTGTTCGCTTGACCCGGATTTGTTGGTTGCACAAGACCAAATGAAAGCCATACTAACCGCATCCACAGTTAAAGCTGTACACAATTACAATACTTCAGATGAAGAATATCGTATGTATGGTGCAGGTATTGCAAATGCTAAAAATGCAACGTTTCTTATTCAGGCAGGTACATACCAAGGCGGAAGCATTACCAACAGCGAAAGCCGAGATTATATTTCGCTTGGCACTATTCCCGCGGGTACGACAGTTACTGTTTCGTTATCCTTTCTAAGAAGACACAGATTGTTGGGAAGCGAACACGAAGATATAAATTCTTCGTTTTTGGATAGTGAACTTCCTGACCTTGATATTTATATTGCACCTGTAATAGCAATGCCCGGTATGCAGTATTCTAAAACTGTGTATGAAGACGACACGGCGTATAATTATATCTTCCGCAGCATTACATATACTAACAATGTGGAAAAAGTTACCTTTACAACCACCGTAACCGATGAATATATATTAACGATTAATAAGCACGTAGCTCACGATGCATACGAAGTTTTATACGGCGTAGCATGGCAGATAAAACATAACGGTATGACCTAAAAGAAAAAATCAAAATAAAGAAAGGAGTATTATTATGAAAAAACTTAATATATTAATTGCCCTGCTTTTATGCGCGTGCTTTTTGTGGAGCTGTGCAGGAAACACAACCGACAGCACTCCCGATAACGCAAGCTCGGATATAACGTCCGACACCGAAAGCAGTGGTAACGACGTTTCGGATAACGGCTCTGCTTTTGAAGAAAGCAGTAAAGAACCCACAATAAATGACAGCTTTAGCATGGATAAGGTTGTGTGGTACGAAGGGAAGTTTAGTGGGTTAGGCGGTGATTTCGATCATGTTGAATACTATTCCAAAGGCTTAATGGAAGATGCTGCCGAAAACGCCGATAAAGATATATGGTACCCCGTTTTTCTTCCAATGTACGATTTCTTTTACGATTACGGATGTGTGGTTGACGAGGGATATACCCAACAATGGCTTCCTCTTCTTTGGTACCCCCACGAGGTGCCCGATACGGTAAAATCCAGCGTATGCTACGTTACGCCTCAGCTTTTGTTGGAAATAGACCAACGCTTTAGCAGCGACGAAAAATCATACACTTGGATGCCGCATCCGGACAACGTACGGAAAGTATGGCACGAATCAAACGGTTTATTAGATCCGGATCTTTTGGATAGCTTTAGTATGGATAAGGTTGTGTGGTATCCAAGCGACAAAGAGTTTGAATATGAGCCTGTGGATGCCACAAAACACAGGCCCTTCGAGGAGGTTTTATCCCAAGGCTTTATGGATTGCGTGGAGGAAAACAGCGGCACTGACGTTTGGTATCCGATTTTTATCAACAAAGTGAGCTACAAAAATTATTATCTCCACGGTTGTATAGTGGATGAAGAATACAGCCAACGGTGGAAAGACTTGTTCGCCGAAGAAAACGCCGAAAAGCTAAAAGAGCTATACGCCGACGGCAAATACGAGCACCGTTTCGAAAGTGAAGTCGATGATTACAAGGTTTGCTACGTAACCGAACTTATGCTTTCCAAGTTGAAGTATTTGCTGGGCAGCGGCAGAGAGATCATTTACACTTGGATGCCCCACCCCGACGAGGTTGAAGAACGGTTTGCTAACGCTATGAAAACGCCAAAATAATTCTAAGTGCCGCTAACATGGCGGCACTTTTTTATTGACTATTTTTGCTTTTGTGTTTATAATTAGTACGATAATTACTTTTTTGGTGAATTTATGGTATATTTCGATTCTGCGGCTACAAGCGTTCCCTTTGATTGCGCTGTCGATGCCGCCAAGGATATATTAAATATT
>JAFYOG010000159.1 GCA_017560285.1 Clostridia bacterium | reverse complement strand
AGACTGCATATTCTTTATACCATTTACCTTTTGGGAAGCTTTGCGGCTACGATAGCCGTTTCGGTTTATGCCACCGTTAAAAACAAGCTTGATTCGGCTGTTTACGCTATGATACTTAACTTTGCGGTGCTTGTTAACATTATAGTTTGGCTTATGGAACAGTTTATTGAGCTAAACTTCGAAATACTTTCGGTTTCTTATATTGTAAGCGAGCTGTTTTTGCTTGGGCTGTTTATATTGATTCAGCAGCAACGGCAAAGCCCAACGGAAGCAGTTGTTGCGCAGGCGCCCGTTACCCCTGCCCCCAACCCGCCGCAGGAACAGTTAGATACATTTAAAAACGGCGTTAACGCCCTTACCCACACCGAAAAGGCGATTTTTGATTATTATTTGCAGGGCAAAACCACAAAAGAGATTTTGACGTTGCTTAATATTACCGAAAATACCCTAAAGTTCCACAACAAGAACCTTTACGGCAAGCTTGGTGTTTCTTCGCGAAAACAGCTTATAGCCATTGCCAAGGTTATAAACGAATAATAAAAAAGACGGTTTTTAAACCGTCTTTCTTTTTTGCTTTAATTGTTTTGGGGAGCGAAGGTAAGGGTGCCGTTTTCGCCGTCCATAGATTCGATAATAGCAAGAGATTCCAAATGATAACCCAGATTGCGGATAACTCTGCCGCCGATCTGAAAGCCCTTTTCGATAACTATGCCCAAGCCCTCTACCGTTGCGCCTGCATTTTCGGATATAGATATCAAGCCCTGCAAAGCACAGCCGTTGGCAAGAAAATCGTCGATAATAAGCAGGTGGTCGTCGGGACCTAAAAACCGTTTGGATACGATAACGTTATTTTGGGTTTTGTGGGTAAAGGATTCCACCTGCGCCACGTAAACGTCGCCATCGATATTTATGCTTTTGGATTTTTTGGCAAACACCATAGGAACGCCGAAGCAACGGGCTACCGCACAGGCGATGCCTATGCCCGAGGCTTCTATGGTAAGCACCTTGGTTATGTTTTTATGCTTAAAACGGCGGTGGAATTCCCTGCCGATTTCGTCGATAAGCTCTACGTCCATTTGGTGGTTAAGAAAGCTGTCCACCTTAAGCACGTTACCCGGCTTTACAATGCCGTCCTTTAAAATACGTTCTTCTAAAAAGTTCATAGTTTAACGCTCCTCGCGGAAATAGTTTTGACCCAATGCCGAAGGCAAGCCGCTGCTGCCCCGTTTGTTACGTATTGACATAACCACAAGCACGATAGCGGTGATTATAAAAGGAAGTGCCTGATACATTTGGGTGGGGATATGGGCAAGCCAGCCGAATTGGTCGGGGAATGCGGCGGCAATACTTGTGCCCGAAACACGCAAGGTATTGAAAAAGCCGAACACGAAGGTGCCGATAATGGCAATGGCGGGGCTCCAATTTGCAAAGATTACAAGGGCAACCGCTATCCAACCGTAGCCGTTTATCCAACAGCTGGAATTAAAAGAGCCGGACATATTTAAGCCCATATAATAGCCGCCGATACCCATTATTCCGCAACCAACGCAGATGTGGATATATTTCATTCTTTTTACGTTTATACCAACGGAATCTGCCGCGGCGGGGTTTTCGCCTATGGCGCGAAGCTTTAAGCCCAGTGTGGTGTGCTTTAGATACCACCAAACGCCCACGGCAATGGCGATGCCCAAGAACACAAGCATATTATGGGAAAACAGACCTCTGCCTATAACGGGGATATCGGAAAGCAATGGGATATCTATATCTGCAAAGCCATCTTTTATGTTGGAATAGTTACCCATTACCGGCCAGCCGTTGGCTTTAACGCTGTTACCTACGAAAAAGTATATGCCCAAGCCGAAGGTGGTTAAGGTTAAGCCCGTGATATTTTGGTTTGCCTGCAAGGAAACCGTAAGTGCCGCAAAAAGCAGACCGAACAGCGCCCCCGCAAGGAAGGCAACCATAATGCCCACACCAAGGCTGTTTGCATAACAGCCGAAGATATAGCCGAATATTGCGCCCACGGCCATTGTGCCCTCTACACCAAGGTTAAGGCTGCCTGATTTTTCTACCATTATTTCGCCTACGGTACCGTAAAGGAGAGGAATATTAAACACTACGATATTGTGAACAAACGAGGTTATAACGCTTAGCTTATCCATATTCTATTCTCCTTTCTTTACACGTACTATACGGAAGCGGATAAAGAAATCCGCCGCGAGAACAAGGAACAATATTATGCCCTGAAGCATATTTGCAAAGCTGGAATCCACCTGCGCATAGGTTGTTGCGGCAACGGTAGAGCCAAACTGCAAAACGCAGATAAGGGCGGAAACCACGAAAATCATGCCCGTGTTAAGCTGTGCAAGCCAGGCTACGATAACGCCTGTCCAGCCCACATCGTCGGTTATGGCAGTGGAAAGAACCCCTGCAGAGCCCACCTTGAAGGATGCGGCAAGACCGATAAGCGCCGCCGAGATAAAGGCGGTACGCAAAACGATTTTGTTTGTTTTCATACCGGCATATTTTGCGGTGCCCACGCTGTCGCCGATAACGCTTATTTCATATCCGTGCTTGGTGCGCTTTAAATAGATATATATAAGCACGCCGATTATTGCGGTAAGGATTACGCAAATATTAAGCTCGAACTTTCCGCCCATTTTTATAGAAGGGAAGGAAACGAATTTAGAAAAGTTTACGAACACGGGGCGCATTGAGCTTTCCTGCAGGAAGATGTTCCAGCTTGCCTTTGTTTCGCCTATAAAATACAGCAAATACAAGGCGATATAGTTAAGCATTAAGGTCATTAACGTTTCGTTAGTGCCGAACTTTACCTTTAGGAACCCTGCAAGCAAGCCGTAAAGACCTGCCACAAGCATTGCCACCACGCACATAACGATTAAGGTTAGCCACATAGGCAACGTTTGCCCCAAGGTTAAGGCGATATAGGTTGCAGAGATAGAGCCCATTATAAACTGACCCTCGCCGCCGATGTTCCAAAACTTCATTTTAAATGCCAAGGAAAGGGCTACCGAGGTTAGCGCCAAGGGCAAAAATTCTTTAATATAGTTCATAAAGGTTTTATAGGCAAAGCGGTTGCCCACGGTACCCATTGTGAACAGCTGATAATAATAATCGATAGGGTTTACGCCTATGGCAAGCAATATAACCGCGCCTATAAGCAATGCGGCAACAACGGCGATAAGGTATGCTACCGCCCGCTTCCACAAGGGCCAATTATCACGCTTTACTACATGAAATCTCATAATTTAGCCCTCCTGACCGTTGTTGTTTTCGCCAAACAGGGTATCTCTTGCAATACCCGCAGGCTTATCTGCATATTTTTCGCTTAAATCCAAGGCACCTGTCATCATAAGACCAAGTTCCTCTTTATTTGTCTTGTGGGCGTGAACTACACCCATAACCTTGCCGTGGCAAAGCACCAATATTTTATCGCAGAGGGATATCATAACGTCTAAATCCTCGCCCACGAACAAAATGCCCACGCCGTCGACCTTTTGCTTGTTTAGAATATCGTATATCATATACGAGGAATTAATATCCAGCCCGCGAACGGGGTATGCGGTTATAAGCACGTTGGGGCCTGCTTTAATTTCTCTGCCAAGAAGCACCTTTTGAACGTTACCGCCGGAAAGACGTCTTACAGGGGTTTCCGGCGAGGGTGTGGCAACGGCCAAATCGGCTATAACCTGTTCGGCATCTGCCCTGCCCCGCTTTCTATCTACCATAGGGCCTTTAGAATCCCTATAGTTCTTTAAAAGCATATTATCGATAATAGACATAGAGGGGGCAAGACCCATACCCAATCTATCCTCGGGGATAAAGGACATAGAAATGCCCTTTTCTAAAATAGCCTTGGGGGGCAAGCCTACGATATTATCGCCTTTATGTATCATTTGTCCGGATTGAATGGGGCGCAAGCCCGCGATAGATTCGCAAAGCTCCTTTTGACCGCAGCCTGCTATGCCCGCAACGCCCAAAATTTCGCCGCCGCGGATATAAAAGCTTACGTTATCTATGGCAACCGCGCCTTCGTCGTTCTTAATGGTAAGATTTCTAACCTCTAACAAGGGGCGGGTGGTTTCTACCACGGGGCGGTCGATATTAAGGTCGATCTTTCTGCCAACCATAAGCTCGGTAAGCTCTTGCTCGTTGGTTTCTTGGGTATTTACGGTGGTTATATATTCGCCCTTACGCATTATTGCAACGCGGTCGGATATATCCATAACCTCGTTAAGCTTGTGGGTGATAATAATTATTGCGTGGCCCTGCTCTTTCATACGGCGAAGCACGTTAAACAGCTTTTCTATTTCCTGCACCGTTAAAACCGCGGTGGGTTCATCAAGAATAATTATCTTTGCGCCGTAATAAAGCACCTTTATAATTTCTAAGGTTTGCTTTTCGGAAACAGACATATTGTAAACCTTTTTTTCGGGGTCAAGCTCGAACCCAAAACGCTTTATAATGCTGTCTATTTCGCTGTAACGCTTTTTCTTTAAAACGAAGCCGGACTTTTCTTTGCCCATCCAAATATTATCGGCGGCGGAAAACACATCAACAAGCTTAAAATGCTGATGTACCATACCTATGCCGAGCTTTTTGGAATCCTCGGGAGAATCTATTTTAACCTCGCTGCCGTTTATGTGAATACTGCCGCTGTCGGGGGTGTAAATGCCCGAAAGCATATTCATAAGCGTAGTCTTGCCCGAGCCGTTTTCGCCAAGAAGGGCAAGAATTTCGCCGTTCTTTACGTTAAGGTTAACGCCCTTGTTTGCAACGACGCTTCCGAAGGTTTTTGTAATGCCTCGCATTTCGATAGCGTATTGTTCCGCCATAAAAGCTCCTCCATTTCAAAGCAATAGACAAAAAACAATTATGCTTGTTTTTTCTTTACCGATTTGAAAGTTAATTTGATATAAATAATCGGACCGACCAGAGGTAAATTCCGGTCGGTCCGGATAATTTAAAGCAGCTTATAAATTAAGCTTCCTGAACACCTGCAACGTAGTAGTTCATAGTGCCGGTGATAACGCCGTCTTCAACAGAAGCGCCGCCTGCAGCAACGATAACGTTACCTGCATTGTCAAGAAGGTCTGCATCCGCCTTGGTTACAACGCCGTCGGCAGTGATGGAAAGCTTAACGCCGGAGAATACGTCCCATTCGCCGTTAACGATAAGTTCACGTACTGCGTCGATAGCCTTTTGGGTGTTGGGAGCGCAGTTTTCGCTGATGGGAGAGATATCTACGAAGTTTTCTTTAAGACCGCCGTAGTATGCGGGGGTGCCCATGGTAGCAACGAAGTTATCTGCGCTGCCGCAGTTCATTGCAGCTTCCATAGCGGTTCTGTAATATACGTTCCAGTTCCAGATAGCTGCGGTAAGGTGAGCCTTGGGAGCATCGGGAGACATATCGGAGTTGTAGCCGCAACCGAACATACCTGCGTTTTCGGCAGCGATCTGAGGCTGTGCAGAGTCGCAGTGCTGTGCGATAATGCCGCAACCAAAGGAAGAAATAAGTTCGGTAGCGAAAGCAGATTCGTTAACTTCGTCTGCCCAGTTGCCAAGCTTCTTTACGTAAACCTTTGCGTTGGGGTTAACTGCCTGCACGCCAAGCGCGAAGCCGTTAATGCCGGAAGCGGTTTCTGCATATTCGGTGCCGTATGCCGCAACGTAGCCTACGTTGTTGTTGCCGGTCTGAAGGCTCTTAAGGCCTGCAGCGATACCGGAAAGGTAACGAGCCTGATAAGCACGGCCGAAATAGTTGTTGAAGTTGGTTTCGTTGCTCTTGTAGCCGGTAGCGTGAGAGAAGATAACCTCGGGATATTCTGCAGCGGCGGTTTCCAAAGCATCGATATAGCCAAAGGAAATGCCGAAGATGATATCTACGTTTTTACCAACGAGAGTATCTACTGCCGCGCGAACCTGTTCGGGATCTTCGGGTACTTCGTCAACAATAAACAACTGGGTGTTTACGTCAAGGCCAAGTTCCTTCATAGCGGTGGTAATACCGTTGTGGTGAGCGTAGGTATAGCCTGCGGTATCGTTCTTGCTGTTGATGTAAATTGCACCAACCTTAAGGTCTTTTGCGTTATCGCCGGTAGCTTCGTTGCTGTCGCTTGCGCCGCAGGATACGAGGCTTAAGAGCATTAACGCGGAAAGGAAAATTGCAATAAGCTTTTTCATTTCTGTCCTCCAAAAAAAGATTTAAAAATTAAAAATACGGATACCCGTATTGTTTGACAACATTTTACATTTTTTTGCCCTAAATTACAATAGTTTTTTAAAAATTTTGTGAATTCTTACGGTTTTTTATTTCACAAAAACGCAAGAATGGGTTTAAAACCCTTTTTCCGCCCGACTTTTGTATTTTTTTGTTGTATTTATACGGTTTTTGTGTTATAATGCAGTATCTTATTTTTGGAGTACGGGTTATGAACGTTAATTCTATTGAAAGCTACAACAAAAACATAAACAAAATTTTAATTACCGAGGAAGAAATAAAAACCGCCATTGCCGCCGCAGGCAAGGCGATAAACGATATTTACGACGGCAGACCTATTTTGCTTGTGAGCATTCTTAAGGGCGCTTACGTTTTTATGGCAGACCTTTGCCGCGCGGTTACCGTTCCCTGCGAAATAGGCTTTATGTGTGCAAAAAGCTATTACAGCGGTACGGTTTCAAGCGGTGCTGTTAAGATAACCATGGATTTGGAACAGGATATTACCAAATACCACGTGGTTATAGTTGAAGATATTATAGATACGGGCAGAACCCTTAACGACGTTGTAAAGCTGCTTAAGGCGCGGAACCCTTTATCGTTAAAGGTTATTACCCTTTTGGATAAGCCCTCTCGCCGTGTGGTTGATTTTAAGGCGGATATGGCGTTGTTTACCATTCCCGATTATTTTGTTATCGGTTACGGCTTGGACTGCGGTGAATATTACCGCAACCTGCCTTACATTGCGGAATATAAAGAACAGGAATAATAAAAATCGAGCTTCAATTTTATGAGGCTCGATTTCTTTTTTATTAATCTATGGTCATATCGATTTTAAAGCGCATAATTTTGCGCAACGTGTTTTTGGGGAATTCCTCGTTGCGGATTTTTATAAGCTTAGCTTAGGGTGCAATATATGCTTTTTCATATAATTTCCTTTATTTTTTTATTTTAAAAACATTCGCAAAAGCTTGGTGTAAAGCCCGCTTTTGTAGGGTTGGTAACGCATGGGTAAATCCAGCCAGGTTTTTTTGTTAACGATGCTTTTCGTATGGGAAAAGGCGTTAAAGCCTGCCTTGCCGTGGTAGCCGCCCATACCGCTTTCGCCCACACCGCCAAAGGGCATATTAGAGGTGGCAAGGTGGATTACAACGTCGTTTATACAGCCGCCGCCGTAGGACAGCGCTTCCACAGCCTTTATATGGGATTTATCGTTGGTGAACAGATAAAGGGCAAGGGGCTTTTCTAACCGCTTTAGGGTTTTTATAACGCTTTGGAAATCGGTATAGGTAATTATAGGCAATACAGGCCCGAAGATTTCCTCGCCCATAACCGTATCGTCGTAGGTTACGTTATCCATAACCGTGGGCTCTATCTGCAGGGTGGTTTGGTTATAGCCGCCGCCTGCAACCACCTTGTTGTTATCTATTAGCCCCAAAAGGCGGTTAAAGTGCTTATCGTTAATTATTCTGCCATAATTTGGGTTGTTTAACGGCTTTTCGCCAAACTGAAGGGTGATTTGCTTTTTAAGCTCGGCAATTAACTGCTCTTTTACCGATTGGTGGCAAAGGATATAATCGGGGGCTACGCAGGTTTGACCGCAGTTTAGATATTTTCCAAAGACAATTCGCTTTGCGGCAAGGGGGATTTTTGCGGTTTCGTCCACAATACAGGGGCTTTTACCGCCAAGCTCTAACACCGCGGGGGTTAAATTTTCGGCGGCGCGGCGCAAAACCTCTTTGCCCACGCTTTTGCTGCCCGTAAAGAATATCATATCGAACTTTTGGCTTAAAAGCTGTGCATTTTCCGCTCTGCCGCCCGTTATGCAGGCAACGTATTGGGCCGGGAAGCAGGTATCGATAATATCCTTAACCACCCTTGCGGTGTTGGGCGCATAGGCGCTGGGTTTTACCACCGCCGTGTTGCCTGCGGCGATAGCGTTTGCCAAGGGTTCTATGGCTAGCAAGAACGGGTAGTTCCAAGGGCTCATTATAAGCACGTTGCCGTAGGGTACTGCGACGGTGTAGCTTTTAGAGGGGAACTGCGCCAACGGGGTGGCAACCCTTTTGGGCTTGGCAAGCTTTTTTAGGTTTTTTAGCATATAGGAAATTTCGGTTAACGCCAAGCCTGCTTCGCACATAAAGGATTCGTAATTGCTTTTGCCTAGATCGGCATACAAGGCTTGGCAAATAGCCTTTTCCTTTTCTTTTACTGCGTTATAAAGCTTTTTAAGCATCATCTTGCGGAAGCTTAGGGGTATGGTCGCACCGCTTAAATAATATTCCTGCTGTGAATTTACAATTTCGGTAATATTGCTCATATTAACTCCAATCGGTAACCCTTTTTTAAAAATTTTAGGGCGATTATAGTGAAAAATATTCACAAAAAGCCTTTAGCACGGTGTGTGCTATGTTTTTTATAAACGGGGTTACCCCCGTTTATTTAGCTGTTTAAGCGCGCATTCCGTTAAGCAAAATGCCAAAGGAATAGCGGAAATCTGCAAGGGCTTTTTCCAAGGGCAGCTTTCTGCCCAAGGCATCGGCGTTATAGCCACGAATGAAGCACCATATTGCATAGCTCATTGTATCGGAATCTATATTCTTTAAATATCCGTTGGCTTTGCCGTAATCGATAAGCTTTTTAATTTCGGTTTGCCACCAGCTGAAATTGCCGTTGGTTACCGAATCGATTTCGAACACGTAACCGTTAAGATTGCTTTTATTTTCGTAGGACATTAAAAGGGTATTGCCCACAATATCCTTTACCTGCTCGAAGAAATCCTTGCTTGGGTCTATCCCGCAGGAAAGCGATTCTCTTATTTTTTTAACGGTATCATCGTATATAATGCTTAACACCTGGTCGATATTATGAAAGCGGTTGTAAAAAACCCTGTTGGTTATGTTTAACGTCTGCAAAATCTTGCGCACGTTAACCTTTTCTGCCCCCTCGGAAACGGCAATACTGCGTGCAGTATCGATAATGGTTTGGGACATACTGTCGTTTATAAGCTTATCGTTCAATTACTTCACCGCCTTTTAGCACACTGTGTGCCGTGGGGTAATTTACCATATTTCGGGCGGTTTGTCAATAGAATTTTTGGGATTAAATGTCAACTTTTTGTGAAGATAAGGGGTTTTGTATTGACGATTATGTTTTTTTGTGTATAATTTAATATACTTTTTATAATGAAGTATTTTGCGTTTTATTATATATTTATGGAGGAATTATAATGCTTAGATTAAAGGGGATTGTAAAGGATTACCCCGCGGGCAACGGTACGGTGCACGCATTAAAGGGGATAAACCTTGAATTCCGCACTGCGGAATTTGTTTCGATTTTAGGTCCTTCCGGCTGCGGCAAGACCACTATGCTTAACATTATCGGCGGGCTTGACGGATACACCGACGGCGACCTTATTATTAACGGCACATCCACAAAGAAATACAAGGACAGAGATTGGGATACCTATCGTAACCACTCTATAGGCTTTGTGTTCCAAAGCTATAACCTTATACCCCACCAGACGGTTTTGCAGAACGTTGAGCTTGCTTTAACCTTATCCGGTGTTAGCAAGAGCGAGCGCAAGGCCCGCGCAAAGGCGGCTTTGGAGCAGGTTGGATTGGGGGACCAGATTTATAAAAAGCCCGGCGAAATGTCAGGCGGTCAGATGCAGCGCGTTGCCATTGCAAGAGCGTTGGTTAACAACCCCGATATTATTCTTGCCGACGAGCCCACCGGCGCTTTGGATACCGAAACCAGCCTGCAGGTTATGGAAATTTTAAAAGAGGTTTCCAAGGACAGATTGGTTATTATGGTTACCCATAACCCCGATTTGGCAGAAAAATATTCCACACGCATTATTAAAATGCTTGACGGCATTATTACCGACGATTCTATGCCTTATACCGAAGACGACGGCGCTGTTAAGGACGCCCCCAAGAAGGCTAAAAAGGAAAAGAAGCCCTCTATGTCCTTCTTTACCGCTTTTATGCTTTCCTTAAAGAACCTGTTTACCAAAAAGGGCAGAACCATTCTTACCTCTTTTGCAGGCTCTATAGGCATTATAGGTATTGCTCTTATTTTGGCGGTTTCCCAAGGTATGACAACCTATATTAACGACGTTCAGGAAAGCGCGCTTTCGGCTTACCCCATAACCTTAGAGCAATCGGCAATGGATTTAACCGCTTTGTTCGAGGCATTTTTGGACGTTAATAGCGAAGGCGAAAACCACGATAAGGATGCGGTTTATAAAAAAGAGGCGCTTTACAACCTTGTTAAAGCTCTTACAAACACCGAGGTTTCGGAAAACGACCTAAAGGCGTTTAAGGAATATTTGGAAAAGGAAACCGCAAACCCCGAATCGCCCTTATTTACCGCTATAAACGGTATTCAGTACGCTTATAATTTAGATTTGCAAATATTTACCGAAACGGTTGACGGAACCATACTTCACAGCAATTTGGAAAAGGTGTTTACCGACCTTATGCTTAAGTATATGAAGCTTGACTTTTCGGCAATGAACGGTATGACAGCGGCAGGCGGCGGCAACGCAAGCTCGGCAATGAGCAGTATGAGCATGATGAACCAGATGCAGATGTGGGAAGAGCTTCTTCCCGGCAAGGACGGCGCGCTTATTAACGACCTTGTGTTCGAGCAATACGAGCTTATTGAGGTTGAGGGCGCAAACTGCAGCTGGCCCAACGAAAAGGACGAAATTGTGCTTGTGGTTGACGAAAACAACGAGCTTGATGACGTTACTCTTTACGCGCTGGGCTTGCTTTCCGAGGACGATATTGCAAACCTTGCCAACGCGGCGCTTAACGGTACCGAATTGGAAGAGCATAAGCAATATAAGTGGAGCTACAAGGATATTCTTAATACCGAATACCGTTTGGTGCTTAATTCGGATTGCTACCACAAGGACGATATTAACGGCGGCTATGCCGATTACCGCGATACCGATGCAGGGGTTCAATACCTTTACGAAAACGCAATGCCCCTTAAGATTACGGGTATTATCCGCCCCAAGGAAGATGCGGAAGCGGCTATGATAAAGGGCAGTATGTGCTATACCACCAAGCTTACCGATTATATTATCGAGCAAGGCAAGGATAAGCAGATTATTGCCGACCAGATTGCCAACCCCAACGTAGATATTCTTACGGGCTTGCCCTTTAATTCCACCACCGGTTCGCTTTCCGACGAGGATAAAAAGGCGGCTTTTGAAAAATACGTTAAGGATATGGACGTAAAGGGCAAGGCGGAAATATTTATTGCAGTTTCTTCTATTCCCACACAGGAATTTATTAACGCTCAGATAGAGCAAACCTTGGGCGCATACACCCGCCCCCAGATAGAGGCTATGATAGCCGAGGCACTTGCTGTAGAAATGAAGGTTTCTGCCGAAGAGGTTATTGCGTATTTGCAAGCCCTTGGCGAAAAGGAATTTAACGAAATCTGCAAACAGCTTATTGCCGAAAAGATTAAAGCAGACTATGCAGCCAACGTACTGCCTCAGTTTATGGGCAAGCAGCCCCAAGAGCTTGCGGCAATGCTTGATGCGGCGTTACCTACCTATACCTTAGAGCAGTGCGCTGCTTATTACGATGCGGTTGTTAAGTTTTCTGATTCTACCTATGAGCTTAACCTTATTAAGATGGGCCACGTAGATAAGGAATCGCCT
Organism: Clostridia bacterium; assembly: GCA_017560285.1. Classification (GTDB taxonomy): domain Bacteria; phylum Bacillota; class Clostridia; order Oscillospirales; family CAG-382; genus Coliplasma. Next base: position 3,668 of record JAFYOG010000159.1, on the reverse strand, counting down.
TCTAAGATTAATCTTTTTGCGGCTTCCTTTGAAAACAAGGACGTTATAGTAGAAGCTATCGACAGCTACAACAACAGCGTAGAGGAATTGAAGCAGATTAAATATACCGACTATTTGGGTATTATGATGTCTTCTATCACCACCATTATTAACGCTATTACCTACGTGCTTATTGCATTCGTTTCTATTTCCTTGGTGGTTTCTTCTATTATGATCGGCGTAATTACCCTTATCTCGGTTCAGGAAAGAACCAAGGAAATTGGTATTTTGCGTGCTATCGGTGCTTCCAAGCGGGACGTTTCCAGCATGTTCAATGCCGAAACCATGATAGTTGGCTTTACCTCGGGTGCGTTGGGCATTTTGGTAACCTATTTGCTGTGTATTCCCATTAACCTTATTTTGCATACCGCAACGGGTATTAACAACCTTAGCGCAATACTTCCCTTTAACGCGGCGCTTATATTGGTTGCAATAAGCGTTGGTCTTACGCTTATTTCGGGTCTTATCCCCTCCCGCAGTGCGGCGAAGAAGGACCCTGTGGTTGCTTTAAGAACCGAATAATAAAAAACGGATATGCTTTCTGAAAAAACGGAAAGCATATCTTTTTTTGCACCTTGACTTATAAAAAATACTATGGTACAATGTTTTTAATAACAAAAACTAAGGAGTTAATTATGAAGATAGGCGTTTGCGTAAGCTTTACAGAAATCGAAAAAATTCCCGAACAGTTTAGAGTTTTAAGAGAGCAGGGCTTTGATAACTGCCAGATGCTTTCTTGGAACCCCGCTACCTGGACCGACGATAACGCACAGAAGATTTTGGATTACCAAAAGGAATACGGCGTTGAAATTTCCGCATTCTGGTGCGGTTGGGAAGGTCCTCAGGTTTGGAACTTCTATGAAGGTCAGGAAACCTTGGGCTTGGTTCCCGTTCAATACCGCGAAACCCGCGTAAAGAACCTTTGCGACGGCGCAGACTTTGCTAAAAAGCTTGGCATTACCAACGTTGTTACCCACATGGGCTTTATTCCCGAAAACCCTCTCGACCCTCAGTTCGTTCCCTTCTGCGATGCGGTTAAGGTAGTTGCAGACCACCTTAAGGCTAACGACCAGTGGTTGTTGTTCGAAACCGGCCAAGAAACCCCCGTTACCATGCTTCGTTGCTTCGAGCAGGTTGGCGCAGATAACCTTGGTGTTAACCTTGATACCGCAAACGTTATTCTTTACGGCAGAGCTAACCCCGTAGACGCTTTGGACGTATTTGGTAAATACGTAAAGAACCTTCACGCTAAGGACGGCAGATACCCCACCAACGGCCACGAGCTTGGTGTTGAAACCGCTATCGGCGAAGGTAAGGTTGATTTCTACGGCGTAATTAAGGGCTTGCACGAGCTTGGCTACAACGGCTATATCACCATCGAACGCGAAATCGAAGGCGAACAGCAGGCTAAGGATATTATCGCCGCTAAGGAATATCTTGAAAAGATTATTGCCGAAGTTACTGCAAAATAATAGAATTTTATTTACGGCAGGGTTATTTCCCTGCCGTTTTTTATTTTCCTATTGACAATATACAAAATCGATGCTATACTACATTTAACATTTAGGTTAAATGTTAAAGGAGCGTGATTAAATGGCTATACAAAATACGTTAAAAGCCTTGGCAGACCCTATTCGCCGCGAGATTTTGGCTATGCTTAAGAACGGCAGGATGTCTGCGGGGGATATTGCCGATAAATTTACGGTTACCGACGCAAGCATTTCCAGACATTTATCGGTGTTAAAAGAGGCCGACCTTATAAGAGACAGCCGCGAAGGGAAATTTATTTTTTACAGTCTTAATACCTCGGTTTTAGAGGATATTATGTTTTGGATTACCAACCTGAAGGGAGACAGCGAAGATGACGTTTATAAAGAATAATAAAATTAAGGTTTTAATCTCTTCCCTTTTGATTCTTTCCCCCATTGTTGCGGGGTTGATTTTGTGGGATAAGCTGCCCGAAAGCGTACCTATTCATTGGGGCATAAACGGCGAGCCCGACAGCTTTGCGGGCAAGGGAGTTGCGGTGTTCCTTATGCCCTGTATAATGTTTGCCTTGCATTTTGTTTGCTTGATTGCAACAAGCTTTGACAAAAGATACAAAAGCCAAAACAAAAAGGTTTTGCAGATTGTTTTTTGGATAGTGCCTGCCGTTACGATAGCAGTGCAGTGTGCGGTGTTCGGCGCCGCCCTTGGATATGATTTTGAGGTTTCCAACTTTATTTTACCTTTAATTGCGGTAATGTTTATATTTATAGGCAATTATATGCCCAAGGCGACCCAAAACCGCGTATACGGCATTAGAATTCCCTGGACCATGAAAAGCGAAGCCAACTGGGATGCCACCCACCGCTTTGCGGGCAAGCTTTGGGTTGTGTGCGGAATACTTGCGTTGCCTTTGATATTTATACCCCACCCCGTTAAGTTTTGGTTATTGTTTGCCCTTATATTCCTTGCGGTATTGCCCCCCTTGTTTTATTCCTATATCTATTACAGAAAGCATAAATAGTTGACACAAAAGCCTTTTGGTGATAAAATTAATTATCACACGAGAGGCTTTTTTGTTATGATTACACAGTATAAAAATATATTTTTAAACCTGAAAAAGGGCTTTGATTTAGAGGATTTTTTGGAATTTGCCCAAGGTATAAAGGGCAGATACAACCTTTATTTAATAGCTAACGAGGATATAGATACCCCCGTACCCTTTGATAAAAAATTTATCGGGGCGGAAATGGGGCTTAAACTGCCAAGCTTGGCTATTTTTGATAAAGCGATAGAGCAGACGGGCTGTTTGCCTGCGGAATGCATTTTTGTAGACAACGATATAACCAACATTCACTCTGCCGAAGAGGTTGGAATGGCGCCTATTTTGCTTTATAACGGCAACGGATATTACGATACCACAATTTACAGCTTTAGCGAGCTTTTGAATTTTATATAAATAAAATTATCACCCCGAGGGCAACCTAAACGGGGTGATTTTTTGGATATTAAGATAAAAAAGAACACGGTGTTTTTTACCGCAGGGGGTATGGGCTACGGTGCCATAGAGCTTTTGTATCGGGGCAGAACCCATTGGACAATGGTACTTGCAGGCGGGATTTGCTTTGTTATTATTTCTAAAATCGCAGATAAATACAAAAAGAAAAGGCTCGTTTTTAAGGCTTCCCTTTGCGCTTTGGGCATAACCTGCGTGGAATTTGCCTTTGGGGTTTTGTTTAACCTTATTTTAAAGCTTAACGTTTGGGATTACAGCGCAAGCCCTTTAAATTTTCTTGGGCAGATATGCCCTGCGTATACCCTTCTTTGGGGGATTTTAAGCTGTGCCGTTATACCCTTGGCAGAATACGTTAACAAGCGGTTATGTAATTAAAAAGAGCCTCTCGCTAAAGAGAGGCTCTTGATTTTTTATAAAACCCTATTAATATCCCATTCTTATTTCCATTCCGTTGTTGTGAATATTAATGAAATACGCATCATCATTGAGCCCAAGGGTATCTTGATAATAGCTGCTGAAAACCGATTCTGCAGAAGACCTTATTAAATTTTCGTCCCCATCGCCAAACAGGTGATGTTTTTTGAAATCGCCGTATATATAGCGGTTGCAATTATGGACAAAATATATT
>JAFYOG010000158.1 GCA_017560285.1 Clostridia bacterium | reverse complement strand
TCGAACATATTTCCGTTCATACGGGAAATAGGGGTGATTGTGTTGTGGGGGGTGCCGTCGGTTTCGGCAAAAATGCCTGCATCGGCATCGGAATATTTACGCCAATTTGCAAGGATATGGGCACAGCATTTTGCCAGCTCTTTTCTGTTTTCCGATGCAACGCGGATAACCGACATAGGCCATTTTACAATGCCCGACTTTACGTTGGGGAACTGTTTAAGGGTGAATTCTGTTTCCACGGGGGCTTTTGCCATTGCAAAGGTATAGCCGCCGCCCTGAAAATGCTCGTGGGAAAGAATAGAACCGCCTACGATAGGTAAATCGGCGTTGGAGCCAACGAAATAATGGGGCAGGTATTGGATAATATCGAACATTTTATCGAACACCTCTGCATCGATCTTCATGGGGATATGCTTTACGTTAAAGGCGATGCAATGCTCGTTATAATAGCCGTAGGGGGAATATTGAAGCTGCCATTCCTCGCCGTTTACGTTAATGGTTATGGGGCGAAGGTTTTGCCTTGCGGGGTGGGTTGCGTGGCCTGCAAAGCCCGCGTTTTCGGCGCAAAGCTGACATTTGGGATAAGCAGAGGCAACGGCGGTTTTTGCCGCGGCGATATCGCGGGGGTCCTTTTCGGGCTTAGAGCAGTTTATGGTAATATCCAAGGTGCCGTATTCGCATTCGTAGGGCCATTTAAGGTCCTTTGCTATTCTGCCGGCGCGAACGTAGTTTGTATCTTGGCTATAGCTGTAATACCAATCGGTAGCCTGCTTGGGGCTGTTTTCGTAGCGGGAGTTAAATTCCCTGCTGACCTCCCGGGGCATTGCGGTGAATATACCCATAATTTTTGTATCGAACAAATCGCGGGAATTTGAGGTATCGGCGATAATGCCGTTTTCGCAGGCGTAATCTATAACGGGGGCAAGAAGATTATCTATGGAAGCATCGGTAAGGGTTACTTCCCTTTCCTCCCAATCGGTAAGATTTAACGCAGACATAAGGTTGTTGCGAACCACGTAAATATCGCAAGGGTCGATAAGCTTCTTTTTTATGCCGTAACGTATTAAATTATTTAAGGCTGAATATATCATAGCAAACACTCCTTCCGAGATATTTTACTATGTTTTAACCCCAAAATCAATACCCGAATACTACAAATTATTTACAAAAGCGTTTTAATATGATATAATCTGTGGCAAAGGAAGTATTTTGTTATGATAAAAAAATCACGGCTTTCGATTTCTACCACAAAAATAATAATGCTTGGCTTTATTGCAGTTATATTTTTGGGCAGTCTTTTGCTTTCGTTGCCCATTAGCGCCGCAGACGGCAAGCCCGTGCCCTATATAGACGCGCTGTTTACATCTACCACCGCCACCTGCGTTACGGGGTTGGTTACGGTTACCACCGCCACCACCTGGAGCGTGTTTGGGCAGATTGTAATTTTATTGCTTATTCAGGTTGGCGGCTTGGGTGTTATTACAATTATGGCGGGGGTTATGATTGCCCTTAAAAAGAAGATGGGGCTTTCGGACAGGTTGCTTATTCAGGATGCCTTTAACCTTAACACCCTATCGGGGCTTACCCAATTTATAAAAAAGGTGTTAAAGGGTACCGTTATTATAGAAGGCATAGGCGCTTTGCTTTATATGCTTGTGTTCGTGCCCGATTTTGGGGCAAGAGGTATTTGGATTTCGGTATTTAACTCTATTTCCGCCTTTTGTAATGCGGGCATAGATATTTTTGCCGAAAACAGTCTTTGCGATTATGCCACCAACCCCATAATTAACGGCGTTACCTGCGCTTTGGTTATTATAGGCGGTATAGGCTATATTGTTTGGTGGGACGTTGTACGGGTATTTAAAAACTTTAAATTGCAAAAATTTAAATGTCTTAAAACCCTCTCGCTGCACAGTAAAATCGCATTAAGCGTTACCCTTGGGCTTTTGGTATTTGGCACTTTATCGTTTTTGATTTTCGAATACAACAATCCTTTAACGCTAAAGGATTATAATTGGTTTGATAAATTCCAGATATCCTTCTTCCAATCGGTTACCACAAGAACGGCGGGGTTTGCATCTATCCCCCAAGAAAATCTTAGTAATCCTTCGGCAATAGTTTCGCTGTTGTTGATGTTTATAGGCGGTTCACCCGTTGGTACCGCAGGGGGTATTAAAACCGTTACCTTTACGGTTTTGGTTGCATCGGCTGTTTCTACGGTTAAAAACCGCGATGAGGTTACCTTATTTAACCGCAACATAAGAAAGCAGGCTATTAACAAAGCCGTTGCCGTTGCAGGCGTTTCCTTTGCCGTTGTGTTTGTTTCCACGGTGCTTTTAAGCGCGGTTACCGATAAAAGCGTTATAGATATTTTGTACGAAACCGTAAGCGCCACCGCTACCGTTGGGCTTACCCGCAACGTTACGGCGTTTTTGGATATTTGGGGTAAGTTAATTATTATCGTTACCATGTATTTGGGCAGAATAGGGCCTATTTCTTTGGCCTTGGCTTTTGCATTACGCAAAAAGAGCAAGAACCAAAACATTATTAAAAATCCCACAGAAACCATTAGTGTTGGTTAGGAGATATTGATATGAGCATTAAAAAATCTTATGCAGTATTCGGGCTTGGTAAATACGGTGTATCGGTTGCCAAGGAATTGGTGCGCAACGGAGCCGAGGTTTTGGCGGTAGATAAATGCGAAGCCGCGGTTAATGCCGCAAGCCAATATATTCCCCTTTGCAAATGTGCCGACGTTACCGACGAAGAGGTTATTAAGCAGTTGGGTATTGCCAACATCGACGTTGTTATAATTTCTATGGCGGAAAGCTTTGAAGCCAGCGTGCTTGCCACCACCCTTTGCAAAGAATCGGGGGTTAAGCATATTATAGTTAAGTGCTCTAACGAGATGCACAGCAAGATTTTGCTTAATATCGGCGCAGACGAGATTGTGTTCCCCGAAAGTGAATCCGGCATACGCACGGCGAAAAACCTTTTAAGCGCAGGGTTCGTGGATATTATAGAGCTTTCTAAGGACGCCTCGATGATAGAAATGGAAGTAAAAGAGGATTGGGTGGGCAAGCCGCTTATTAAGCTTGATTTGCGTAAGAAATACGGCATAAACGTTGTGGCGATGCGCCAAAACGGGTATATAACCACCTATATTGACCCCGAAATGCCCATTACCGCAGATATGCAGTTTATTGTTATAGGCAATCCCAACAAGCTTGGTAAAATTAAATGAAGCGGTTGGTTATTTTAATTTTTGCGCTGGGGTTGTTGGTTTCTGCCTGCGGAAGCAAGACGGTTGACCATATAAGCGATACCGAAAGCGAAGACACATCGTTAACCCCCGACGAAAGTGCCGCAAGCAAGCCCGAAATTAGCTTGCCCGAAAGCAGTGCCGAGGAAAGCGAAGCCGAAAGCAGTGCCGAGGAAAGTAAGCCCGAGTCGCAAAGAGAGCCTATATTGCCCTTGATACAAAACCACAGCGGGTTGGTTGGCTATGGGGATTTGGAAAAAGAGGAATACAGCGCAGTTTTGGCAGATTTAGAGGCGAAATTAGCTTCTTATGACAACACAATTTCTTTTGTCGTTTATTCTATAGATAACAGCAAGGCGATTAGCTATAATACCGAGGCACGGATTTTTTGTGCAAGCGCAATAAAGGCGCCCTTTGCATATTTTGCCTGCACGGTTATGGAAGAGCTTGATATCCCCCTAAGCACCGAAACGGTTTATAAAAAAGAGCATTACGAAACAGGCACGGGTGATTTGCAATATCAGCCCGTTGGGTCGGTGTTTACGTTGGAAACGGTTATAAGCAAGGCTATGAGCATTAGCGATAACGTGGGATACAATATGACGGTAGATTATTTCGGCAGAGAAAACTATAACCTTTGGGCAGAGGATTTGGGCATAGAAAGCCTTACCGTTGCCCCCACGGTTTGGAGCTTAAAGGCATCTGCCTTGGATTTTGCAAAGGCTTGGGGCGAGATGTATAAATATTTCGGCACAGACAGCGAATATGCAAATTTCCTATATAATTCCTGCACCAACACCGGCAGTAATTTTGCAACGCAAATGCTTGATAAAAGCTATTCCCACAAGCAAGGGCATAACCGCAGCGGCGGGTGGCATTCTTATACCGATGCAGGTATAGTTTGGGACGGAGAAGAAAGCTATATTTTTGCCATACTTTCGGATATTCCCGGCCCTAACGCCACCGGCGAAAGAATGATGGAAGATATTATGACGGTTATAGACGAATTGTTTTAAAATATTTAAGGAAAGCCCTAAAAAGGCTTTCTTTTTTTGCCGAATACGGCCAAAAAACCGCCGAATGCGTAAAAAACCTTGAATATGTTTTTTAAGTTTGCTACAATATTTTTGTAAGGGGGGGTAAGATATGAAATTTAAATTGATTATTGATAAAGAACGGGAAGAAGAGCTGATTATTTATTCCCATAATAAAGATAAATTTACCGACGAAATAGAAGCGCTTTGCAAAAGCCGAAGCTGTGATTTGGTTGGGTATAAAGAAAAGGAAGCGGTTATTTTAGACCTGTTGGAGGTTAACTGCTTTACGGTAGAGGATAACAAGGTTTTTGCAATAACCGATAAGGAACGGCTGCAGATTAAGCAACGGATTTATATGCTGGAAGAGCAGCTGCCAAGCTTTTTTATAAAAATTAATCAATCATGTATTGCAAATATAAAAAGGATAGCGCGGTTTGATGCCTCTATAGGCGGCAATCTTACGGTTAGGTTTAAAAACGGGTATACCGATTACGTTTCCCGCAGGAATATAAAGACGGTTAAGGAAAGGATGGGGTTATGATGAAGAAATACGCAGTTGAATTTTTAAGGCGCGGAATGGCGTTTGCGGGTTTTGGTCCTATTATAATGGGAATTGTTTATTTTTCTATCGATATGAATTTGGATAATTTTTCTTTAAACGGAACCGAAGTGCTTGCGGCGATAATTTCCACCTATATCCTTGCCTTTTTGCAAGCGGGGGCAAGCGTTTTTAACCAAATAGAGGAATGGTCGTTGGGGAAATCGCTGTTTTGGCATTTTTTAACCATTTACGTTGCCTACGTGGGATGCTATCTTATAAATTCCTGGATACCATTTGAGCCGATGTTTTTGGTTGTTTTTACCGCTGTTTTTACCATAGGTTATTTTATAATATGGTTTATAGTTTATTTTTCGGTAAAGGCAACAAGCAAAAAGCTTAACAGCAAATTGAAATAAGATAATAAAAAAGACGGAAATTCCGTCTTTTTTGTTGCGTAAATATTTTTTTGTGATATAATAAGGCATATTAATTTTTTAAGGATTTTTTATGGTACATATAGTTTTATACGAGCCGGAAATACCCCAAAACACAGGTAATATATCCCGCACCTGCGCCGTTACGGGTGCCCATTTGCATCTTATAGAGCCCTTGGGGTTTGAATTAAGCGAAAAATCCATACGCCGCGCAGGGTTGGATTATTGGCAATACCTTACGGTAACCACCTATAAAAATTGGGAAGAATTTGAAAGCAAAAACAGCGGAGAATTTTATTTTTGCTCTACAAAGGGGCAAAAATGCCATTCCGAGGCGGTTTACCCCAAGGATAAGGATTTGTATTTTATCTTTGGCAAGGAAAGCCAAGGTCTGCCCGAACCGCTTTTGGAAAAGAATTACGACAAATGCATTCGTATTCCCATGCGGGGGTTCGTGCGGTCGTTAAACCTTTCTAACGCGGTGGCGGTGGTGGTTTACGAGGCGTTGCGCCAGCTGGATTACCCCGACCTTACCGACGAAGGTCATTTAACGGGCAGAGGTTATTGATATGAACTTTACAGAATTTGCAAAAAGCAGATATTCGGTTAGAAAATTTAAGGACCAAAAGCTTACCCGTGAGGTTTTGGAAAAGATTTTACACGCAGGCCATATTGCCCCAACGGGCTGTAATTATCAGCCCCAACGGATTTACGTTTTGGAAAGCGACAGCGCAATAGAAAAGCTTAAAAACTGCACGAAGTGCCATTTTAACGCCCCTGCCGCCATGCTTGTTTGCTATAACAAGGATGAATGCTGGCGCAGAAAATACGACGGCAAAAGCAGCGGCGTTGTGGATGCAAGCATTGTTAACACCCATATGATGCTTGCGGCAACCGAGCTTGGGGTTGGGTGCTGTTGGGTAATGCATTTTGACCCTGCGGCAATGGTTAAGGAATTTGATATACCCGAAAATATCGTTCCCGTTGCACTTTTGGTTATGGGCTACCCTGCCGAGGATGCAACACCCTTGGATATGCACGGCAGTTACAGACCTATGGAAGAAACGGTAATTTATAAATAAAAAAGAGCCTTTTTAGGCTCTTTTTTTATTTTGGTTTATTGCTTTTTCTTTTTAATAACGAACACGATAACTACGGCAACGATAAGGCTTACTACCGATCCGATGCCGATTAGCATACCCAAATTAGAGGATTTTTCGCCGTTATTATTACCTTCTTCGGGAACGCTTTCTTCGGGAACGCTTTCTTCGGGAACGCTTTCCTCGGGAATGCTTTCCGCGGGAATGCTTTCTTCGGGAACACTTTCCTCGGGAACGCTTTCTTCGGGAACACTTTCCTCGGGAACGCTTTCTTCGGGCTTGCTTTGGTTGTTAGAGCCGTTGTCGGGCTCTTCTACGGGGGTTTGAGCCTTAAGGCCATCTGCCTTAACTATAAGCAATGCATCGCAAACCTTGCGGGTGGTGGTAATGGGCTGACCTTTATCTTTTATATAAATACCGGTAGATCCGCCGCCATCGAGACGGATAACGTTTTTACAGCCCATAGCTATCATAGCCGCGGCAACGTCCTGCAACGTAACTGCGTTGTTGCCATCGCCGTCTACCTCGGAGCTTGCCCAGAACACGTAGGTGCCGTCTTCTTTAATGCCGAAGGCTGTCCAAGCGCGGGCGAGGGTGGTGGAATGAACGATAGTTTGCAAAACCTGCGTTTTGTCTACGCCGTCCTGAACCAACCAATAAGAGCTGCTTATTGCGCTTTGGGCGTTGTTCATAATATCGGTTGCCAAGGATTGACCTTCCTCGGCATAGATAGAAACGTCATCGCCAACAGAGAGCTCTTTTGCGCGGGGAAGGAACTTTTGGGAATCTGCCGCAACGAAAAGAACGAACTTGTTTTCATCGGTTATTTTGGTTGCGCCGTAATAGGAATTTTCTTTAATCTCTAATATTTTTGCAGAAAGGTTTCTGCCAACGGAAAGCTCGGTGCCGTTAAGCTTTTCGCAAATAAATTCGTAACCTGCAACAGATTGGTCGGCAAGGTCGCAGGCATCGATATCGTAATAATGGAAACGGTTGCCAACGCTAAGGTTAAAGCTCTTGCAAGCGCTGTAGGGCTTGTTTACCAAGCCGATACCTGCGGGAACGTTTTTGCCCGCAAGCCTGAACTTGAACTGAATGCGGCTGGTGGCGATGGTAAAGCTGCCGTCATAGCCGAAAACGCCAACCTCCTCGGAAACGGTGGCGTGGGTGAACACAAGCTTGCCATCGGATATTAAAGTACCCAAGGGGTTGCCGGTTGCCATTTCGAAGAAGGAACCGTTAATTGCACCCACAACGGTATAGCCGTTGGATTCTGCATGGGAAATATGGTTTGCAAGCAGGTCTACGCTGCCTGCGTTTGCAACGTACGCCATAGGAACGTAACCGCTTTGGGGCGTAAATTCTATACAGTGAACGTCGGCGGTTTTGCCCGACGATTGACCGGTGATGGTATAATCGTAATAGGTTATGCCGTTAATTTCTTCGCTTTTATCGGTAACGATACCGTTGGCGAAGCAGGAAAAAGCCGATGCGAAAACCAACAAGGCGGCAAGGGCGAAAAATGTTAGCTTTTTCATAAAAATACCTCCTATAAAAGCAAATACGGGGCTTTAACTGCCCCAACGGATTTAGTTTATCACGTTTGTGATATAATGTCAATACTTTTTAGATATATTATGTGCGTTGTGCATAAAATTCTGCTGTTTAAACAAAATAAAATAGTGAACTTTGTGTATATTGTGTATTGAAAACAGGGTTTCTGTATGATATTATATAGACAAGGAAAGGGTAAGTGTGAATCCGATGGGCAATTAAAAAACCCCATTAGCGATGATGGGGACAACAAAAAGGTTAAACCCCATATCACAGAAAGTAAAGGTACAGACCAATGGTAATGTAAGCCTTAACCCGAAAAGAAGCATATACTATGAAAGAGAGGTAACCAAGATGTTGGAGCCTAACAACTTTATAGGATAATCTCTGATGTTGCGATAAAAAGAACATCAGAGATTATTTTTATACAACATTTTGTGGTTATATTAAAAATTTATTCATAATATTGCTTATTTCTATTGATTTATTAAATATGCTGTGATATAATTTATACAGATTTGTGAACAGGGTAATGTTTTTTAATTTTTGAAACACAGTTACTCTAAAAATTTAATTTAAGAAAGGATATTTTGATATGCAAAACAAAATGTCTATTAAGGCAATGATTATTGCCGGTTTACAGGTTCTTGG
>JAFYOG010000157.1 GCA_017560285.1 Clostridia bacterium | reverse complement strand
CGCAGGATAACCCCATGGTTGCCCATTTGTATAACCATCTGCTTAATGGCAGAACCCACGAGCTTTTGCATACCACCTATAAACCCTTTAATCAAGACTAAACAAAAAACTCTTTGGTTTAACCGCCAAAGAGTTTTTTATTGAAAAAAACAAAAATATATGTTATACTGCCAAAAAGGAAGGTGAAATTTATATTATGAAACGCGAAGCTTTTTTGGATTCTTCTAAAGCTATAGGCATATTGTTGGTGATTTTAGGACATACTTATTGGATTCCCAACGGACTGTACGCTTTAATTTATTCTTTTCATATGCCTTTGTTTTTTATTATATCCGGATACGTTTACAACGATAAAAAATATGGGCAATACAAATTTAGCAGATTTGCATATGGTAAGTTCAAAGCCTATATTATTCCGTATTTAATCTTCGCGGCAATTAATTTAGTGCTACAAATAGGGTATAAATTCGTATTTGAAAGAACTATTATTGACGGTAATTACTTAATAACGAATTTAAAGGGGATATTACTTTGTACTGCAAACAAGGAAAACATGCCCAACTGCTCTCCCATATGGTTTTTGGTCGCCTTGTTCTTCGCAACTGTTGTTTTGTGGTTGATTTTAAAATATGCCCGTAAATTTGCATTGGTTATTGCTACCTCGGCATTCCTCATAAGCTACGCAATATATAAAATTCGGGGTGTTAACTTACCATTCAAACTTTCCGTTTTGGGCACAGCCGTATTTTTTATGTATATAGGGTATGTATTGAGGCAGTACGAACTGTTGGAAAAAATTATTGCAAACAAAAAACGCACGGTTTTTGTATCCATATTTATTATAGCGGCAGGCATTGCAGGGTATTTTAATGGCGGGAACGTAGGTTTGAACGAAAACAACTACGGTTATATTGGTATGTTTCTTATTGCGGCGATCGGCCTTTCCGTGGCAGTGTTGCTGTTGTTTAAAAAGTGCAGTTTTTTAAATAACGAGCTATTATCTTGGTTCGGTAAGAACACGATGTATATTATGGCATTTAATTATTTTATGCGGGATATAGCTATTGAAGTATATTATATGATTCCGTTTGTGAAAAATTATACATTGCATTGGATAGTACTATTTTTGTTTACTGTTGTGGGTTGTATATTGGCAGCCGTTGCTTGCGGATTTGTAAAAAACACCTTCAGTAAATTGTTAAAAACAAAATAAATAAAAAACTCTTTGGCGTAAAACCCAAAGAGTTTTTTATATTAATTCTAAAACACCGCACTTTGGCGCAACCCGAAGCCGTAATGAATCGGAATCGTTTTGGTTAACCTTGTATCCGTTGGTAAGCAAAGCGGCAAGGCTTTCTTCATAGGCGGCGGCAGGGGTGTTGTTTTCCTCGCTTAAGTGGGCAAGCATAAAGGCTTCGGTTCCAAAAGCCGCCAAATGGGGTAAAAGCTTGGCACACATATTGTTGGAAAGGTGCCCCATATCCCCTAAAATTCGTTGCTTTAATGAATAAGGGTAGCTGCCGTTTTTTAGCATTTCTATATCGTGGTTAGATTCTATAACCACCCGTCTGCAACCCGAAAGCCCCCGTAAAACACCCTCGGAAAGATGCCCAATATCGGTAAAATAGCCTATTTTTTCTTCCCCT
>JAFYOG010000156.1 GCA_017560285.1 Clostridia bacterium | reverse complement strand
TAACGGTAGCAATAAAAGTAATTAGCCAAGCAGATATGTAAAACGGGAAAATGCCTTTTGCCTTTCGCAGTATGAAGTTTACCGTATCTGTTCCAGCAGCTACCCCGTTATTTACACTTATTTTCATGGATTTTGCCATTAAAAAACCCGAAACGATAAAGAAAAAATCTACAGCTATATAGCCGCCCTTGAAACAATATCCTGTATGGTACAGCATAACCATTACTGTAAAAGCGAACTTCAGTAAATCTATGGTGCCGTTACGTTTTGTATTCATAAAGTGCACTTCCGTTATTTCTTCATAGCTTCTGTATAGGCATCACAAACTTGATTTACCTCGCCCTGCATAACCATATTGCCTTTATCGATCCAAATTGCATGGTCGCAAAGACGTTTAACCTCGTTTATAGAGTGGGAAACATATAAAAGCGTGGTGCCGTTAGCAAGCATCTGATCCATACGTTCCATACATTTTTGACGGAACTTAATATCGCCCACCGCTAAAATTTCGTCAACAATAAGCACGTCGGGCTTCACCATTGTTGCAATAGAAAACCCAAGGCGAGCGCGCATACCCGAAGAAAAGTTCTTAAGCGGCGAATCGATAAAATTATGAATCTCTGCAAAATCAACAATCTCGTCGAAATGCTCCTTCATAAACTGCTGTGTATGACCTAAAACACAACCGTTTAGGAAAATATTTTCGCGGGCTGTCATTTCCGGATCGAAGCCTGCGCCAAGCTCGATTAAAGGTGCTACACTGCCGTTTACGGTAATAGAGCCCTTATAAGGCTTTAAAATGCCGCTTATGGCTTTTAATAGCGTTGATTTACCCGAACCGTTGGTTCCGATTAATCCCCAAGCCTCCCCCGCATGGACCTTTAAGCTAACGTCCTTTACCGCGAGGAATTCTTGGAACATAAGCTGACCTTTTACAAGCTTAATTACATATTCCTTTAGATTATCTATTTTTTGACTGGCAAGATTGAATCGGATGGTGACATTGTCAACATCAACCATTAACCGTTTTTCTCCCATATCTGTACTCCTGATTAAATATACAAAATAAACTTATCTTTAGAACGCATAAACGTCCATACACCGATAACAAGCATTATTAACGCCGCACAGCATCCTGCAATAACTATCATCGGTCCGGGCAACCGGTTTGCCCACACTAAATCGCGGAACTGCCCGATATAATAATACATAGGATTAAAGTGCTTTATACACCAAACCAAGGTAGGCGCTTTGGACAAGAAATCTAAATCGTAGAAAATAGGTGTTAAATACATCCACGCAGTGGTTACCGCGTTGTAAATATACTGAATATCCTTAAAAAATACATTAGCCTGAGCAAGGAACAAGCCCAACCCAACACAGAATACATACAGCTGAACGATTACCAACGGGAACAACAATGCGTGCCAAGACACACGAGCTTGAGTAGCAATCATAACGATTACCAACGCACCGAAGGAAAAGCATAAATCTACAAGTCCGCTGGTAATGCGCGCTAACGTAAAGATATATTTAGGCACGTACGTCTTTTTTAATAAAGCTCCGCTGCCGGTTATAGAAGCAATAGCCTGATGGGTAGAATTGTTCATAAAGTTAAACAAAAGCTGACCGCAGAACAAATACAATGCAAAATTTTCTATTTCGCGCTGGAACATAGTTGAAAATACGATTGCCATAACAATCATAATAAACAACGGGTTTAAAACGCTCCACAAATAGCCCAAAAAGCTACGGCGATATTTTAATTTTATGTTTTTTACAACCAGTAGTTTTAAAAGGTCTTTATATTTCCAAAATTCCTTCCAATACTGGGCGAATTTATTTGATGTTTTGTTCATATACAATACCTCAATTAAAATCGTTGGCGCCCTTTAACCTTAAATAAAGTTTACCGTGAATAAGCTTATCTAAGGTTTTCTTTTTAATTCTAAAAAAGTGCATTAATTTTAAAGTTAAATATTTTTTCTTACACATACCGTAGACCATGGGAAAATTTGTTTTAAAGTACGCCATAATCTCTTTAGCGCATTTTTTACCGCGTTTTCTGTCGCTATCAGACAGCAAAGCTGTGGATATATGGCTGATAAGCAAAATTTTGGCTTTATTTGCTACAAATTCTTTGGAATACAGTTTGTTTAAATTGTTGTTAAATTCCGATACAAAGCGTTTTAAGACGGTTTCGGTATGGGATAAACGTTTTACGCTGTTTTGTTCGGATACACTTTGGTTTATATCGCCCACTCGATAGCAATACAAGGATAAATCTATGGGATAAACCGAATTTGCATAACAGGCGGGAAAGGTAGAAAATTCGTGATCTTCGTAAAACACCTTCTCGCTTAAACGATATCCGCTGTTTTGGTAAAAATCGGTTTTATAAGTTATCCCGTGGAAAGTAAAGCATCTATCGAAATGGTTCCAATTTTCGGATATTTCGTTAAGATCATAATTCCGTTCGAAATCGATAGGATAAGACATCCATCGTTTAACAACGCCATCAGAAACGTTTACGGTGGTATAATGCGTGAGAACCACATCGCTTTCGATTTCTTCGAGCTTAGAGATAAATACCGAAAGATTTTCGGTATCTATCCAATCGTCGGCATCTATTACCTTAAGATACTTCCCTTTTGCATTTTCGCAACCTGTATTTAAGGCGCCGCCATGACCTTTGTTTTCTTGGTTAATAAGACGTACGGACTGTGGGTATCTATCGCAATATTTATTTGCTATATCCGGCGTATTATCGGTAGAGCCGTCATTAACTACGATAATATCAAGCTTATCGATAACAGTATCGTCGATAAAAGAAGCGAGACATTTATCCAAGAACTGCTCACTGTTATATGACGGAACTATTAGCGATAATACCTTCATTACATACCCTTTCTATTTTGCTTTGGCTTGCTTTGTTATATTATTTTTCCTTATACCGCGAAAAATAGCTTTAAGCGCATTCCAAAACGAAATATTTTTATTGTATTGTTTTCTTTTTCTAAGAACGTAATAGACAGCATACAACGAAGCTGTAAACCATCCTAAAATATACCTTGTGGTTCCGCCGCGCTTTTCGAAAAATTCTTCATCATAGCCGTTAAACCAAGTGGAATTTTCTTGCGCAACCGAAGCAATTTCTGCAGGAACGTAATAAATCTTAAGCTTTGCCTTAATGCAATCCTGCAAGAATTTAAGTTCCTCCTCTGCACCGTTGCCGGTTCCGGCGCCCAACAGTTCATCGAACTTTACGTTGCTTTTTAACAAGCTTTCTCTGCGAAAAGATATCTGCCAAGAGCTTACCTTCATTGTTTTGGGAAACCTTATCCGCTGTACTTTATCTGAAAAAGAAGGCGCACGGTTTTGCATTTTAAATATAATTATATCAGCGTTGGGCAAGGATTCGTAAGCAGAAATAATTTTACCCTCGTAATCGGCAACAAAAGCCTCGTCGTCATCGCACAAAAGGCAAATATCGGCATCGGATTTATCTATTGCCGTATTACGGCTTTTTGTTAAACCTCTTTCCCGAACCGAATACATTTTTGCAATTCCATTTTCGGTTTGGAATTCGCTGTAATCGGTAGCATCGCACTGATTAATTATTACCGCACTACCGTATATTTTGGATTTTTCTATAAGAGAAAAATCGGTTTGATGCATACAGGACATTAAAATGTCTAATTTCATATTAGCTCCTGCCGCCAAAGAAATGCTTTTTTACGCCGTGAAACGTATAGCTTATAAAACACTTGACTGATTTGAAAAAACCAAATCCCATACGGCGGTATACTTTAAATGTCATTTTCGCAGAATTGAATTTGCTGCCCGATTTACCTTTATTGCTAACACGATACATAAGCAGAGGTTCATTTATACCGCACGCGGTATTATATTTGCCAAGTATCTCGAGCCACATAATATAATCCTCGTGGCAATCGTTATGGTGCATTGGAAATTCCTTTGCAACATCAGATTTTATTAAAACAGACGAGCAATTTATACTGTTATGCTTAAGCAAATCCTTATAGGTGATAACCGTTGAAACCGGTATTACTCTGTTTGTGTCGGTCCCATCCTCGTTAATTAGCTTACGTGCGGTACAGCATAAAACAAAATCAGTTGATTCCATCAATTCGATTTGTTTTTTTAATTTATCTGTTGCCCAAAAATCGTCGGCATCCAAAAATGCTATATATTCACCATTGGATGCAGAAACACCAACGTTGCGAGATTCTGCCGCACCGATATTATTTTCGTTATTAATACAAATAACATCTTCACCGTTAACGTAAGGGGCAATTACATCCGCCAGATTGTCGGTTGAACAATCGTTAACTATGATTATTTCCTTGGAAATATCCTGTGCCAGCACAGAATCTATCGCTTTGGAAATATATTTAGCCGAATTATAAGCAGGTATAATTACAGAAACCTTATATTTGTTCATTTTCTTCGTTATCCTGAATATGATTATCTATAGCAGCGGAAGTTTGGTCTTTATCAATGCCTTCGGTATTTTCCTTTTCGAAAAGAATCTTAAAGGTAAGGACAATAAGCCTTAAATCCATAAGGAATGAATATCTGCCGATATAGGTCAAGTCTAACTTTAATTTATCGTAGGGTGTGGTATTATACTTTCCGTACACCTGCGCATAACCTGTAAGCCCTGCTTTTACCTTTAATCTAAAACCAAATTCGGGGACGATTTCGGTATATTTTTCGGCTAATTCGGGACATTCGGGACGAGGCCCCACAATAGACATATCGCCTTTAATAATATTTAACAGCTGGGGAATTTCGTCAAAATGAAGATTTCGAATTATTTTGCCCACGGGTGTAATTCTATCGTCATCTTTACGGGTAAGGCAATATTCGGTATCATCATTATTTACACGCATACTTCTGAACTTATAAAGCTTAAAAACTTTACCGTCTTTAGTCAAGCGGTCTTGGGTAAATAAAACAGGACCTCTGTCGTAAAGCTTAATGCAGATCGCAATTAATAGCATTATCGGGGAAAAGACTATAAACATAAGCAACGATACGATTATATCAAACAAACGCTTAACAAATTGCTGTTCTATAGTTAAACCAATATTTCTGAACAACAGTAACGAGGTATCGAACAAATGGATATTTTCGGAATTGATAATCATAATATCCGAAATTTTAGGAACGCTGTAGCAACGAATATTATTAGCGAAGCAATATTTTAAAATTTCGTTACGAAGCTCTGCAGGGATATCCATAAGCAGAACACTGCGATATTCTAAAATCTTGGACTTAATGCATTCTAACCCAAGGTTAATAGAAATAGTTTCCTCGATAGAATATTTATCCTTGCGCTGTTCAAGCTTTTCTACAAGGTTATCGGGATTATAATCCCCATATACAACCAAAAGCTTTCTGGGAGGGAATACTTTTACATATACCCAACGGGTAAATGCAACCCAAATAATTACTACGATAATATCAACCGCTGTCATCCACAGCATAGGTTCTATATTAGTTAAAAATTCCCAACGTCCGATAAGACATAAAAGCATATAGGTTACGCTGTTAACGCAAACTACCGCAAGTATTTGGGAATATAGCATTGATAACAGACGCAAACGTCCTAATTTGAAGCCGCCGTAAAGTTTATAAAACAGAAACAGCAGTAGCAAATAAATGATAACAAGAACGTAGTTACCACGATAAAAATAGTTCGCACCCTCACCGCCGAAGGCATTGTACCATATATACATAAATACAGCCGCTTGCAATGCCATTATTACCAGTGAAGATAAGAAAATTATTAATCTTTTATATCTTTCTCTGTTCATTTCGTACCTATATCACATAATTAAACATAATAATCCAATTTACAATTGAGGTAATTATACCACAAAAATATTGGTATTTCAACACATAGATTATAAATTATTGTATGTATAAATGTTACAGTTTTGTTAGTTTTGGTAAAAAAAGTGCTTTTAACTTGACAAATCCAACGTTTCGATGTAGAATACCCTTTGCATTAATCAATATGCGGATGTGGCGGAATCGGCAGACGCGCTGGATTCAGATTCCAGTGGTAGCAATACCGTGTGGGTTCAAGTCCCTTCATCCGCACCAAAGCATTCAAACCCGAACCTTTTACCAATCGGTGAAACGTTCGGGTTTGTTGTTTTCTTTAAAGATGTTAAATAAGCCTTTGCTTTAGTCATTTTTCTTTCATTCTTTCAAATCTTTAGCCTGTCTTTAGTGCGGAGTGTTACACTACCTTAAATAGTGGCGAAGAAGAATACTATCTC
>JAFYOG010000155.1 GCA_017560285.1 Clostridia bacterium | reverse complement strand
TGCAAAAGCGCTTACAGCGGTACAGGAAAGCACAATAAGGAGTGCGAATAAAGCTGATAATAATCTTTTCATATTGCCACCCCTTAATTACCGAAGAAGTTTAGTATCATACCGCCTGCGATAACAGATGCGATCTGACCCGAAACGTTTACGCCGGTTGCCTGCATTAGCAAGAAGTTCTGAGGGTCTTCTTTAAGTGCCATTTTGTGAACAACACGACCTGCCATGGGGAACGCAGATATACCTGCGGCACCGATCATGGGGTTGATCTTTTTCTTAAGGAACAAATTAAGGAGCTTTGCAAACAATACGCCGCCTGCGGTATCGAAGATAAACGCTACCAAGCCAAGACCCAAGATAAGAAGGGTTGCGGGCTGTAGGAATTTATCTGCCTGCATTTGGGATGCGATGGTGATACCCAAGAACAAGGTAACAAGGTTTGCAAGAACCTTTTGTGCGGTTTCGGAAAGGGAGTTAAGCACACCGCATTCGCGGATAAGGTTACCAAACATAAGGAAGCCGATAAGCGCAACCGAATCGGGTGCGACAAGACCCGCGATAACCGTTAAGATAATGGGGAACAAAATCTTGGTGGTTTTGGAAACGGGGGTTTGAACGTATTCCATTCTTATCATACGTTCCTTTTTGGTGGTAAGAAGCTTTATTACAGGGGGCTGAATAATGGGAACCAATGCCATATAGGAATATGCGGCAACCATTATTGCACCGATATAATCGGACTTTAACGCCTGTGCAACTACGATAGAGGTGGGGCCGTCTGCCGCACCGATAATTGCAATAGAGGCGGCATCTTTATCTGCAAAGAACATAGACGCCATACAAAGGGTGAAGAATATACCGAACTGTGCCGCCGCACCGAAAAGCATTAGCTTGGGGTTGGAAAGCAGAGGCCCGAAATCGATCATGGCGCCGATGCCGATGAACAAAATTAAGGGGAACAGCTCGTTGGAAATACCTGCATCGTAAAGGGTGCTTAAGGGGCCTTCGTGCAGGAAGCCTTCCACGGTTCTTTCTACTGCGCCGGAAAAGGGCAGGTTAACAAGGATTGCGCCAAAGCCGATGGGAAGAAGGAGCGTGGGTTCCATATCTTTTTTGATGGCAAGGTATATTAGAATACCGCCGATAGCCCACATTACAACCATTTTCCAATCGAGATTTAAGACGTTACCGAATACTTCTAAAAGGGCATTCATAATCTTTTACCTCTCTATAGTCTTTTACGTTTGATTATTACTTCTTTTCGTGGTAGGATTTCTCGGTGTTAACGTTCCAAAGGGAAGATTTATCTGCAGTTCCGTTCTTTATGCAGGAAACTGCCTCGAAGGCGGTTAGCATGGAATGGTCCATATTGTTATAGCGGTGCTGACCGTTTCTGCCTATGCAATAGAGGTTTTGGAAGCTGTCGAGATAGTTTTTAACCTTATCGAAATCCTTATAAACGCCGAAATAGGCGGGGTAGGCTTTTTTAACCTTTATTCTTGTGGTATCTTTTACGTCTTCTTTATTTATTATACCGATATGGGCAAGCTCGGATACAGCCATTTCGGAAAACGCTTCGTCGGACATTTCCCACATACTGTCGCCCTCGTTGCAGAAATATTCAAGCCCTATCCATACGGTATTTTCCAAATCCTTAACCATATAGGGGGACCAGTTGTTAAATATCTGCAGTCTGCCCATTTTTACGTCCCGTTCCTGAATATATATCCAGCAATCGGGTACTATGTCGGATACTGTTTTTTTGTTGGTTTTGTTCTTTATTGCAAGCTTATCTACAAGCACGCCCACGGTGATAAAATCGCGGTAGGGCAGGTTCTTTGCCACGTGCAAAACGTCGGCGGGGACGGTATCTAAGGGCATATCCTCGATTAAATCCTTTATGGGCATAGAGGAAACGAAGCAATCGCCCGTATATTCCACCTGAACGCCGTTTTCTATAGCGGTTACCGAATTAACCCTGCCATCTTGGGTATTTATACCGCATACCCTTGAATTAAGGCGGATTTCGCCCCCAAGCTTGGTAATTTCGTCGGCAAGGGCTTCCCAAAGCTGACCGGGGCCTTTTTTGGGATATATAAATTGCTCGATAAGAGAGGTTTCGACCTTTTTTGAATTCTTCTTTGTGAAGGGCTTTTTAAGGAACGCGCCGATTGCCTTGGAAAGGGACAAGCCCTTTACGCGCTGTGCGCCCCAATCGGCAGAGATTTCCTTGGGGCTTATGCCCCAAAGCTTGGTGGTGTAATCCTCGAAGAACATTTCGTACAGGGGTCTGCCAAAACGGTTTATATAGAAGTTTTCTAAAGAATCCTCGGGCTTTTTGCAGAAAACAGACTTCATATAGCCGAAGCCCACCCGCATAGTGTTTTTAAATCCCATATTTTTTAGGGTAGAGCCGCTTAGGGTAACGGGATAATCGAAGAATTTTTTTAGGAAGTATATGCGGGAAACGCGTTCGCGCACAAGCATAACCTTATCGTCGGTTTCGGGGTTGGGGCCGTTGGGTTCCAAGGGCTTTTCTCTGCCCAAAAGCAGGTCGTCCTTGGCGGGGGCACCCTGAATAGGCATAAGATTCTTCCAAAAATCCATAACCGATTCGTCCTTAGAGAAAAAGCGGTGGCCGCCGATATCCATACGGTTGCCGTTATAAAGCACGGTGCGGGAAATACCGCCGATTTCTGCGCTTTCTTCTAAAATTATGGGTTTATAATCGGTTTCGGTAAGCAGCTTGTATGCCGCGGTAAGACCTGCGGGGCCTGCACCGATAATAATTACTTGCTTTGACATTTTTATTCCCCTTTATACACAAACACCTTACGACCGAAATAGTTCCAAATTAACGCAACAGCGGCGGCAACGCAGCTTATTAACCCAAAAATAGCGGGGTTACGCTGGATATCAAGCAGGTTACAGCCAAGCTGTGTAAC
>JAFYOG010000025.1 GCA_017560285.1 Clostridia bacterium | reverse complement strand
ATACAGCTTCAGCGACGATGCAACTCGCCTTGGCGCACCTACGGGCTTTACCGTTACCGTAAAGAACGTTAAAATCTCTGCAGGCGCAGGCTTTATAGTGGTGCTAACCGGCGATATTTTAACAATGCCGGGTCTTCCCAAGGTTCCCGCCGCAGAACGTATCGACGTTACCGACGATGGTTTAATTACCGGGTTATTCTAATGAAGCTAAAAATAATGA
The DNA here is from genome assembly GCA_017560285.1 of Clostridia bacterium. Taxonomy (GTDB): domain Bacteria; phylum Bacillota; class Clostridia; order Oscillospirales; family CAG-382; genus Coliplasma. The sequence continues at coordinate 5,460 of JAFYOG010000025.1, read as the reverse complement.
CCTTTAACATCCAACACGGAAGAAATAATAACCTTCCCGGCGATGTTATGGATTTAAACCTGATAGCGCAGGTAATAAAAGACCAAAATCCTCATATTTTAAGCATTAACGAAATAAGGCAGGGCATAAATACCGATAATCCCGCATATCCCAACCAACCCGAGCTTTTCAAAAATACCTTGGGCGGGGATTGCTATTTCGGCAACAGCCTTCAGTTTAGCGAAACCTGCTTTTACGGCAATGCGGTTTGGTCGGTTTATCCCTTCGTAAATAAACAAAAGGTTATGATACCCGACGTACCCAAAGAAGAACGTACAGAGGGCTATTACGAAACCCGTTGTATTTTACGCACCGATTATACTATAGAAGGCAAGCCGCTAACCGTGCTTTCCGCACACTTCGGCTTGGGCAAGGGCGAAAGCGAAAACGCCGTTCAAACGGTTCTCGATATAGCAAAATCGGTAAACAACCCCATTATACTTATGGGCGATTTCAACGTAACTCCTGCCAACCCAAACATAAAAAGGCTTGCGGAATATTTTACCGACGTTCACGCAGCTTTGGGCAGGGAAGAGTACACCTTTACCTCTAACGACCCTTACGAACGCATAGATTATATCTTTGCAAAAGGGTTAACGCCTATCAGCGCAAATACGGTAAAGGTTATCGCTTCCGACCATTTTCCCATAACGGCAGAGCTGGAATTTTAATTTAATAATCACAAAACACTTCAAAAACGGATTTTTCTCCCTTTTTGAAGTGTTTTTTTATTTGCAAGCAATAAAAATATACCTAAAAAATATCGAATTGCCCCACTTCGCCCCACTACTTATCGAAATAAAAAAATCGTTTCTACACATCGCCGAAAATGTAAATTCCAAATGCGACACCGCTCCCGAATACCCTTGAAAATATGCAGTTTCTCAGCCGATAGAACTTTTGTTCTTGTATATTCTAACAAACTTTCGTCAGCAAAATACAAAACACAACAGTGAATGCCGTCGAAAACCGCAGAAATAAAGGGGTTTCGGCTTCGTCATTTTGTCTTTTTCGGTTTATAAAAAAACTTCTAACATTCAACACCGCTATTGCATTTTTGGGCAGGATAATATATAATAAGACCATACCAGAGGAGCAAAGTGGCATATTAGTGGGGCATTTGCCCACGGTTTTTGCTCCAAAACCATTCAGAAAGGGGAATTAAAGATGTTTTACGGCGAATACAAACATACTGTCGATGCCAAAGGGCGTCTTTTTATTCCCGCAAAACTCCGCGAAAAGCTGGGCGAGGAATTTATCTTCTCCCGCGGGTTAGATAACTGCATCTGTATTTATCCTATGGCAGAATGGGAACGCTTCACCGCAAAGCTCGAAGAACTCCCCGTTGCAAAGGAACGCCACGTACGCCGTTATTTCTATGCAGGTGCATACGAAGGCAGTGTGGATTCTCAGGGCAGAGTAACCCTTTCCCAAAACTACCGCGATATCGCAAAGTTAGAAAAAGACGTTGTTATCGTGGGCAACCGCTCTCATTTAGAGGTTTGGTCTGCCGAGGCTTGGGAAGCTGAACAAAAGTTTATAAACAACGAAGAAATCACAAACGAACTTATCGAGTTAGGTTTCTAAAAATATGGAATTTTCTCACGTATCGGTGCTTCTGCACGAAACAGTCGATTCTCTTAACATAAAGCCCGACGGTGTATACGTAGATTGCACCTTGGGCGGAGCAGGGCATACCTCTCTTATCCTTTCCAAGCTTGGAAAAAACGGTATGGTAATCGGTATCGACAGAGATGACGATGCACTGCTTAATGCAAAAAACAAAATTAACGACAGCCGTCTTGTAACCGTAAAGGATAATTTCGAAAATATTCTTTCCGCAGTAAACTCTGCGGGCGTTACCAAGGTTGACGGAATACTAATGGACCTTGGCGTATCCTCCCATCAGCTTGACGTTGCCGAACGGGGATTTTCCTATATGCAGGATGCGGATTTAGATATGCGAATGGACCAAACCGCACCGCTTACCGCATACGAGGTTGTAAACACCTATTCCGATAAGGATTTAATAAGAATATTAAGAGATTACGGCGAGGAACGGTTCGCACCCCAAATCGCAAACCGAATTTGCAAGGCGCGTAGCGAAGCTGAAATAAAAACAACGCTTCAGCTGTCCGAAATAATAACCTCTGCAATCCCCGCAAAATTCCGCCGCGAAGGCGGCCATCCCGCAAAGCGAAGCTTTCAGGCAATAAGAATAGAGGTAAACGGAGAGCTTGATTGCATACCAAAGGCAATCGAAGACGGTATGAAAATCCTTAACAAGGGCGGAAGAATGTCCATAATAACCTTCCATTCCTTAGAGGACCGTTTGGTTAAGAACGGATTTAAAAAACTCGAAAACCCCTGCACCTGCCCGTCGGATTTTCCGGTGTGCGTCTGCGGAAAAGAGCAAATAGCAACGGTAATCACAAAAAAACCTATACTTCCGTCAGAGGAAGAGCTTCAAAACAACAGCAGATCTCACAGCGCAAAATTGCGCGTGTGCGAAAGAGTATAAAAAAGGAAAGGTAACGAAAATGCAGGAAAGAGCAAACGCACAAATGCCCCGTCGAAATAACACCGATTCCAAGGCATTAACGGCTAAAAAGTCTAATAACGTTAAAAAAGCAGGAACAAAGTCGCCTGCTGTTAAGCGTGCGTCTTCTATGCGTGCGGTTCGCGCTCCTCAGGTTGTTACCGTTAAAAAGCAAAACAAATCGCCCTTCCCTTGGGCGGCAGTACTTGTAACCGCAATCTTCACCTGCTTGTTCCTTTTTATGATGATGAACTATGCACAGGTAGACAGCTACCGCAGCGAGCTTGCCGACCTTAACGATAAAACCGTAACCATGCAAAAGAATTACGACGAGCTTAAGGCGGCGTACACCAACAAATACGACCCCGGCGAAATCGTAGATTACGCAATGGAAAACTTCGGTATGGTTCCCGTAGAAACAATGGATTACACGGTAATCACCATCGAACAGCCCGATAAAACCGAGCTACATAATTACGATGACGGCGAAGAAGGCGGCTTCGGCTTCCTGCTAAACGGTCTTGGCGAGGTTCTTGACGAATTTCTTGATAATTAGTTTACAAAACCTATATACATTTTAATTCAAATATGGTAGAATTAATTTGTAAATACGGAATATATTTAGATTGGGGTTTGCAAAAACCGCCATTCTGTGCAAAGGGTAAGGGATAAATTTCCATTACCCATTTGTGTTATAAATAAAGGAGTAATTTTTTATGTCTGCAAACAAGAAATATGCAACACCCTCGGGTATGGGGCGCAATATTTCGGCACGAAGCCGCTTTGCATTAATAATAATTTTGGCGCTGATGTTTTCCCTCTGTGCCCGTTTTGCATTTCTTCAGCTTGCAGACCCATACGATTACCGCAATTCTGCCCTCGATCAATATACAAGCTCGGTTACCATCGATGCAAAGCGCGGCGCAATATATGCAAGCGACGGCACAACAGAGCTTGCCGTAAGCGCAACGGTATATAACTGCTTTATTTCTCCCCACCATATCGAGGAAAAGGCAGACGACAGCCAAAAAACAGATAATCCTCAAACCTTCGACGAGATTTTGGAAATCGTTTCCCAAGGTCTTTCCGAAATCCTATCTGTAGATAAAACCATGGTATGGGAAAAGGGTCAAAACACCGCTTCTCAATACCAAATGATAAAGAAGTTCTTATCCGAAACCGAGGAAAAGGCAATACGTGAATTTATCGACGAGCAGGAATTAGACCGCGTCGTCCATTTGGAAGAAACCACCAAGCGTTATTACCGCTACGGAACAATGGCATCCCACCTTATTGGCTTTACAGGGGTAGATAACCAAGGCCTTTCGGGTATAGAATCGGTGTATAACGAATATCTTTCGGGCATAAACGGCAAATCGGTTAAAGCCGCCGACGGCTACGGTAACGAGCTGGATTCCGGCGTGGGCTCTACCTATATCCCCGCAGTAGACGGCTATAACGTGGTTTCCACCATAGATTGGTCTATTCAAAACAGCATCGAAAAATATATACGCCAATGCTACGATGAACACAAGCCCAACGGCAGAGTTCAGTGTATCGTAATGGACGTAACCAACGGCGAAATTCTCGGTTCGGGCATATATCCCAACTACGACCTTAACAATTACAACGTTTTAACCGAGTATTATCAAAACAAATACGACGCGTTTATAGGTACCGAAGAAAAACGCGCCGCATATAAAACCGAGCTTTTGTACGAAATGTGGAACAATACCATAGCTACCCAAACCTTCGAGCCCGGTTCCACCTTTAAAATTATAACAAGCGCAATGGCTATCGAGGATGGCGCTATCGACCCCAACTCAACCACCTTTTATTGCAACGGCGGCAAATGGGTTTTAGATAAAGAAATCCACTGCCACGATACCTCGGGTCACGGCACACAAACCTTTGCCGAAGCCATTGTAAACTCCTGCAACCCTGCGTTTATCGATATCGGCAGTGCGGTCGGCACAAATAGGTTCAAGGATTATTTCCAAGAGTTCGGCTACGGTAAGGTTACGGGAAGCGACCTCCTTGGCGAGGTTTCCTCTATTTACTACCAAACCACAGGCGCCCAGTTCGAGGACGTAGAGCTTGCTACCTATTCCTTCGGTCAGACCTTTAAGGTAACCCCCATACAGCACCTTCGCGCCATGGCAACCATCGCCAACGGCGGTAATTTGGTATTCCCCCACACCGTAAAATCACTTGTTGACGGTACGGGCAACGTTGTAAAAACCTTCCAATACGAAAACGCTCGTCAGGTTATCTCTGCAGATACCTGCGATATTATAATGAAAAGCCTTATAAACTCTACCAAAAACGCATCCGTTTCGGGCTATAACGTCGTTTCTAAAACAGGTACGTCTGAAAAAAGAGATACCGAGGCAGAAGATTATATCAGCTCCTGCGTAACCTTCGCACCTGCCGAAGACCCTAAAATTGCCATTTTGGTTTTGGTAGACGATCCTACTATGGGTCAGTATTACGGCTCTGCGGTAGCAGCACCCGTGGTTGCCAACATTTTAACCGAGGTTCTTCCTCACCTTGGCGTGGCTCCCGATAAGACCGAAACCTCTGTTTCTGTTCCCGATATAAAGGGCAAAACCATCGACGAAGCCAAGGCGGCATTAAAAGCCCTTGGCGAAGACGTAAAGGTTGTAATAAAGGGCGAGGGCGGTAAGGTATTGGAACAGCTTCCTTCAAAGGGCACCGTAATTTCCAACGACGGTGTGGTTATTCTCTATACCGAGGGCTCCTCTATCGAAGCAAACGCAACCGTTCCCGACATTGTGGGAATGTCCCCTGCAAAGGCTATTAAAAAGCTTATAAACAGCAACCTTAACGTTTCTATAAATGGTATATTTAACGACGATTAT
>JAFYOG010000154.1 GCA_017560285.1 Clostridia bacterium | reverse complement strand
TAGGTGCAAAAGCCGAAATATTAAAAAGCCATTGACATTTACATACCGCGGTGATATAATCTGCTTAGAATGAAAAAATCATTTGGAGGATATAAATTATGAGAATTATCGTTTGTGAAAACGCAGAAGCAGTAGCAAAGGAAGCTGCCAAGATTTTTGCCGCACAGGTTTATATGAAGCCTAACTCTGTACTTGGTCTTGCTACCGGTTCTACCCCCGTTGGTATGTACAAAATTCTTGCCGATATGAACCAGAAGGGCGAAATTTCCTTTAAGGATTGCAAGAGCTTTAACCTTGACGAATATTACCCTCTTGCTCCTACCCACGATCAGAGCTACCGTTACTTTATGAACGTTAACTTCTTTGACCACATAGACATCGACAAGGCTAACACCCGCGTTCCCGACGGCTTGGCAGAAGATCCTGCTGCTATGGGCGCAGAATACGATGCTGCTATCGACGCTGCAGGCGGTGTTGATATTCAGGTTTTGGGTATCGGTCAGAACGGCCACATCGCATTTAACGAACCCGACGAAAAGTTGGTTGCAGGTACCCACCTTACCTCTCTTACCGAAAGCACTATTAACGCTAACGCTCGCTTCTTCGAAAAGAAGGAAGACGTTCCTACCCAAGCAGTAACCATGGGTATGGCTTCTATTATGAAGGCAAAGACCATTATTCTTCTTGCTACCGGCAAGGCTAAGCACGCTGCTGTTGCAGAGCTTTTGGACGACAAAATCACCACCCAGAACCCCGCAACCCTTCTTAAGCTTCACCCCAACACCATTATTATTGCAGATAAAGACGCATACAACGGTTAATTTTAAAAAAACAGGCTTGGCAGATTTGCCAAGCCTGTTTATTTTTGCAAAAAGCGGGCATAATAAAGCAAAACTGTTTTTTGGGGGAAAGAAAATGACCTTTGCTTTTTTTGATGCCAAGCCCTACGATAAGCCTGAATTTATGCAACAAGGGTTAGAAAAAGGGATTGTTTTTAGGTTTTTCGAAACCAAGATTTTCGAGGATACCGCAAGCCTTGCCAAGGGGTGCGACGGGGTTTGCGTTTTTGTTAACGATAAGGTTGATAAAGCGGTTATAGATAAGCTTTGTGCCCTTGGGGTAAAGGCGGTGGCTTTGCGCTGTGCAGGCTATAACAACGTTGATATTTATTATGCCAAAAAGAAAAAGCTTGCCGTTTTTAACGTGCCCGCTTATTCGCCCTATGCGGTGGCAGAGCACGCAATGGCAATGCTTTTAACCCTAAACCGCAAGACCCACAGAGCGTATTTACGCACCCGCGACCATAATTTTAATATTAACGGGCTTACGGGCTTTGACCTTTACGGCAAAACCGTGGGAATTATCGGCACGGGCAGAATTGGCAAGGCTTTTGCCCAAATCTGCCAAGGGTTTGGGATGCAAATTCTTGCTTTCGATAAAATTAAAAGCGGGGATTATAATTACGTCGATTTAGATAAGCTTTTTGCCAAAAGCGACGTTATATCCCTGCACTGCCCCTTAACCCCCGAAACACGGCATATTATAAACCAAAAAGCCATAGAAAAAGCCAAGGAAGGGGTTGGGATAATAAACACCTCCCGCGGGGGATTAATAGATGCGAAAGCATTGGTAAAGGGGCTAAAATCCAAAAAGGTCAGCTTTGCCGCCTTGGACGTTTACGAAGAAGAAGGGGAATTTTTTTACGAGGATAAATCGGCAGATATTATGGACGACGACACCTTGGCGCGGTTAATATCTATGCCCAACGTTTTGGTAACCTCCCACCAAGCGTTTTTAACCAACGAGGCGTTAAAGAGCATTGCCCAAACCACCTGCGAAAACGTTTTGGATTATTTTAAAAGCGGTAACTGCAAAAATTTGTTGTAGCAAAAAAGGACAGTAAGCAACTGTCCTTTTGTTTTATTGTATTTATTGCGCTCTGCGCCGTTATGTGCTTTTAAACGGGATAGAACGGATGCAGAATAAGAAAACAGCGCCCGATGCTGTAGAAGTCTACTGCGAGAGGTGCTGTTTTATTATAGCAATCTTATTGCGGTCTGCGCCGTTATACGCCGTTTAACCGTAGATTTTGGCTTTTACATAGGCAGCATTGGCAGGTATATTTATGTTCAGAACCTCGGCGCCGCGCTCGGTTTTGTAATATTCCCAAGAGCCTGCGCAGGGAACGCGGGTATCGCTTAGGTCGTACTTTATGTAATCCATAATTTCGTACATATGACCTTTAATCTCGCCGCTGGGCATATCGGTTACGATATAGGGCAAAAGGGTTTTTAACAATGCGTCAAGCTCGTTAAACCCAAGGGTTTTGCAGTTGTTTACAAACTGGGTAAGAAAATCGCGCTGACGTTGGGTTCTGCCGAAATCGCCGCCGCTAACGCCGTCGTAATCTTTATTACGGGCGCGAACGTAGCCAAGGGCAGTTTTGCCGTCCATATGAATAACGTGGCTGCCGTCGCAAGCCTGAGCCTGCGAAAGACCATTAATTTCGGGGAATTTGTGGAACGAAAAATATTCATAGTTGTGCTCGTTAACAATTACGTCGATACCGTTAATAGAATCGACAGCCTCTTTAAAGGAGGTAAAATCTACCTTCGCATAGTTATCTATTTTAATGCCGAAGTTATGCTGGATAGTTTCGATAAGATATTGGGGGCCGCCGCGGGAATGCGCCGCGTTAAGGCGGTTATAGCCCTTGCCGGGAAGGTCTACGTAGCTGTCGCGCATAAAGGAGGTTATAACAAGACGCTTTTTCTCGGTATTAATAGATAAAAGCATCATGGTATCGCTTCGGGCGCTGGAGCCATCTAAGGTATCGGCGCCGATAAGCAATATGTTGTGAACCTTATCCTCGTAATCGTCGGAAACGTTGGTGCCGTCGAACCAGCCCTCGATTTCCTCGAATTCGGGTTCTTGTTCGGGCTTGGGGGGTTCTACGGTGGGGGCATCTTCTTTCTCGTAATCATCCCCCAATGGGTCGGACCATTCGCTTGTGCCGTCATCGTATTGGGGCAGGTCTGCATAGGTATCGCCTATAAGCCAAACACCGACCTTTACAACGAAATCGTCGGGGAACAGCCAAAAGGCGAACTTAACAAAGCTCTTCATATCGGTTTTAAGCCAGATTACACCCGTAAGACCGATAACCAGCATTAACGCCAAAAGGGACGAGAGGATTATTAAGGCGATTTTCTTTTTCTTATTTCTTTTCTTTTTTAATTTGTTTTCCAACGCTTTTGTATCGTTGAATTCCGCGGTTTCGGCGGAGGTGTTTTTGGTGCTCATTTTAGCTCCTGCTTAACAGTGATATTTTACATCCTATTATATTTGACATTTTACCACCCTAAAAACGCTTTGTCAATCACATTTATGTTAATATTACTTAACATTTCAGCCCGCTTTTTGGATATTATTTTCCTTTATATAATCCTCTATGCGGCAAAGCAATTTTGCGGTGTATTCTTTGCTAAGGGTTGCGGTTGGGTCTGCCGCAGCTTCCTCGGCGGTTAGCAAATTTGCCGAAAGCATAGCGGCAACGGCGGGCTGAAGGCGGGTTCCGTTGGCGGCGGCGGTTAGGGGCAGGTTAAGCGCCTTTGCCACGGTAAAGGACGCATCGGAAAGAGTTATGCTATCGGTAGGGGAAAATTTGCCGTTTTGAATATTTATAAGCTTTTCCTTGGCGGCGTAAGAGATATAGCCCTTTAACCCCGAGGAAAGCTGTGTATCGTCGGTTATTACGCTGTCGGCAACGGCGGTTACGCTTGCATCCAAGCCGGTTACGCACATAGCCATTACCAAAAATTCTATTTTGCTTACGTTGGATTGTGGGTCGAAGTAATATTCGCCATTTTCCATACGGTACACCATAACGTTATCGCGGCACATTTTGTGGGCGTAAATATGGTTGGGGTTGGATTCCATATCTTTAAAAACAAGGTCGCCTTGGTTCTTTAAAACGTTTATGCTAAGGGTTGCACTGTCCGAAACGTTGCCGTAGGCATCGGTAACGGTATAAACCATTTTATCCTTGCCGTCAAAGCCCTTTTTGGGGGTGTAAACCACGTTGCCGCCCTTGTTAACGGTTATATAGCCGTCGGTGGGGTAGGTAACCACGTTTACGGTAAAGCTGTCGCCATTGGGCTCGGTAATATTAAGCTTGCCGTGGCAGGAAATTCCGCTTACCGCCTCTAAGCTGCTGTTTACCGCAACAGGGGGCAGGTCGGTTTCACTTGTAAATACCATTTGGCAAGCCATTTGGTTGCCGCCGTAGGCAGAATTTTTGCAGGAAAAATAAAAAATATCCTTTTCGCAGCCTGCGGCGGGCACAAACCGAAGGTAATTTAAGCTTTCGGCGGGTATGGTTTGCCCCTTAAGCACCGCCGCGCCGTTACAAACCAAGGTGCCCTTTTGGGGCAGGGCTTCTATGGTAACGTCCCCTGCTTCCTCACCAAGAAAGCTGTTAAAATCGGCTTGGGAAAAGGTGGTGTTTTCGCCGATGGTGGAATGCTTTTTAAGTGTCATTTGGTTTTGCACCTGCGAAAGTCCGGGCGGAATTTGATTTAGCTGTTCCTGCTTGCCGCCGCAGCCCGCAAACAGCAAAAAGGCAAGACAAAGGGTGAATAATAAAAATTTTCTCATAAAAATCCTTCCTTCGGAAAATATCTTCACCCCATTTATACTACGAAGGCAATTTTATTATTACAAAACCGTTGCGAAAAATAAGTATATATGGTAGAATAAATAAAAATCGGGAGGTGATGCAAATGGCAGAAAGCTGTTTTGTAGCGGTAAGCGGCGGTGTAGACAGCGCCGTGGCGTTGCATTTGTTAAAGCAACAGGGCTATAACGTAAGCGGCATAACCATGGTTTGCTTTGGCAGCGAGCTTTTGCCCAATTTTGCAGCTTCCGATGCAGAGGATGCAAAAAGGCTTTGCGAAAATATGGGTGTCCCCCATTATCTTGCAGACCTTAAGGCAGAGTTTAAAGAAAAAGTAATAAACGATTTTATTCTTGCTTACAGCCGCGGCGAAACACCAAACCCCTGCATTGCTTGCAACAAGCATCTTAAGTTTGGCAGTCTTGTGGATTTTGCAACCAAAAACGGCGCAGAAAAATACGCCACGGGCCATTACGTAAGGGTTGTTAAACAGGGCGACAGGCAGGTTATTGCCCGCGCTATGGACGATAACAAGGACCAAACCTATATGCTTTGGAGCCTTTCGGCACAGCAGATAAGCAATTTTATTGCCCCGCTGGGGGAATATACAAAATCGCAGGTGCGCGAGATTGCGCAAGGCTTGGGGCTTGCCGTTGCCAATAAGGGCGACAGTCAGGATATTTGCTTTATCCCCGATGGCGATTACCGCGGGTTTTTAAGCCGTGTTTCGGATTTAAAAGAAAGCAAGGGTGATTTTGTTCACACCAACGGCAAAACGCTGGGCAAGCATAACGGTCAAAGCCATTATACCATCGGCCAGCGCAAGGGGCTGGGTATTGCATACAGCGAGCCGCTTTACGTTATAGGCAGAGATATGGCGGAAAACCGTGTTATTCTTGGCAGTAACGGCGATTTGTTTACCACAAGCTTTTTGGTTAGAGAGGCAAACTTCTCGGCTTTGGATTTCCCCACCCAAGATATTAAATGCCAATGCAAGATACGCTACCGCGCCAACGCCGTGGATTGCCGTATTATTCCCTTGGAAAACCGCAGGCTTAGAATAGAAACCGCAACCCCCGTTAGGGCGGTTACCCCGGGGCAATCGGCTGTTTTTTACAGCGGCGATATATTGCTTGGCGGCGGGATTATAGAAAATTAAAAGCTTCCTTTTGGGAAAACCCAAAGGGAAGCTTTTTTCTATCATATATTCCTTAAATAAGGGTTGTTGTCCCTCTCGTCCTGCAGGGTGGTGGGGCGGTCGTGGCCGGGGTAAACGTCGTAATCGCCGGGGAGGTTGCGCAAGGCACGCAGGGAACGCATCATTGCCGCTTCGTCGCCGCCTAAATCGGTTCTGCCTATGCTGTTGCGGAACAAGGTATCGCCGGTGAAGAGCATTCCGTCGAACATATAGCAAACACTGCCGGGGGTGTGGCCGGGGGTGGGGATTACGTAAAAATCGAAGCCGGCTATGGAATATTCCCCCTCTTTATCGAAGGTGTATTCCGCAGGGGCAAAGGGGCGGGGGTCATAGGGGATTATTGCCGAGAACATATCACGCTCGGTAAGCATATGGGCATCGTTTTTGTGTATACCCACGGGAACGCTTATGCCCCGCAGGTCCCCAACGGCAAGGATATGGTCGAAATGGCCGTGGGTAAGCAAAATAAGACGGCAAATAGCATCGGCGCGGTGCAATGCATCCTGAATAACGGTAAGGTCTGCGCCGGGGTCGATAACTATTGCATCCCTTGTTTCGGCATTTTTTAATATATAGCAATTAGTTCCCAAATTGCCTACGGGAACGCGTTTTACGATCATATCAACCATATTTAAAGCTCCTTATTTCTGTATGCGAATTTAATTATAAACTTAATTTTTATAAATGTAAATAGCGAATTTTGTTATATTTTGATTTTTTTGCAAAAAATACCCTAAAGCTATTGACAACAGTGATTTTTTGTGCTAATATTCATTTCACAATTACACACAAAAGCACAGACAAGGACACGGGATGTTTTTCTACTGTTTTCAGAGAGTTGCCGTTTGGTGCGAGGCAACAGCAGGCTAAATATCTTATCACCTTCGAGCTGCATACCCGAACGTACAGTAAGGTATGCCGGAGTTTCCGCCGTATTTAAAGGGAACCGCGTATTTATTGCGCCGCAAACGAGTGGTATAATGTGGCTATTTATGTAACCGCATCTCTTTGCAGAGGTGCGGTTTTATTTTATATTGCCGGTGCATATTGTGTGAGCAATCTAACCTTATTAGGAGGAAAAACACAATGGAACAAAACAAGCTTATTGCAGGCCGTTTAAAATGGGCAAGAGAAAATTTAGACGTGCCCGTTTCTGCTATGGCAGACGCCTGCGGAATTGACGAAGCGGAATATTTACGCTTGGAAACAGGGGACGAGGATTTCTCGTTTACATTCCTGTTTAAGTGCGCAAAGCTTTTGGGTATGGATATATCCGAGCTTGTTTCGGGCAGCGACCCCAAGCTGGATTTTTATAACCTTACCCGCGCAGGGGGCGGTATGCCCATTAAGCGCGAAAAGGGCTTTGAATACCGCCACGTGGCACCCTTGCTTAAAAACCGTATGAGCGAACCCTTTATCGTTACCGCAAAATACGAGGAAGAAGCACAAAGCAAGCCTATCCCCTTGGCTACCCACAGCGGTCAGGAATTTAACCTTATTCTTACCGGTCAGCTAAAGGTTCAGCTTGGCAAGCATATTTACGTTATGAACCCCGGCGACACCGTTTATTACGACAGTGCCCACCCCCACGGTATGATAGCCGTTGGCGGTACCGACTGTACCTTTTTGGCGGTAGTTTATAAGGTTGGGGACGAAGCCGAGGAAATGCACGCCCATATGACCGCCCACGAGCGTGTTAAGGGTGCTGTTCCCGCTAACAGCTACGATAACTGTATTTATAAGCAGTTTGCCGACGAAACCTTTGACGAAAACGGCAAGCTTACCGATATTAAGCTTCACTGCAACGATAACTTTAACTTTGCTTACGACGTTGTTGATGCCTTGGCGGCAAAATGCCCCAACAAAAAATGTATTCAGTGGGTTGGCAACGACGGCACCGAAATGGAATTTACTTTTTCGGATATGTCCCGCCTTTCTAACAAAGCGGCAAACTATTTTGCTTCTTTGGGTATTCAGCAGGGCGACAGAGTAATGCTTGTTTTAAAGCGTCATTGGCAGTTCTGGGTATGTATGATGGCGTTGCACAAGCTTGGCGCGGTGGCTGTTCCCGCTACCAACCAGCTTGTTGAGCACGATTTTGAATACCGCTTTAACGCAGGCGAAATAAGCGCTATCGTTTGTACCGCCGACGGCAACACCGCCGAGGAAGCTGCCCGCGCCGCAGAAAAAGCCCCCACCCTGCGCAAAAAGATTATGGTGCGCGGCTGCAGAGAGGGCTGGGAGGATTTTGATAACAGCTTTATCAACTGTTCCTCGGTATTCAAGCGGGTTAACAACAGCAAGGACGACCCTTCGGTTATGTTCTTCTCTTCGGGTACAACCGGTTATCCCAAGCTTGCTATGCACAGCTTTACCTACCCCTTGGGTCATATCGTTACCGCAAGGCATTGGCATTGCGTAGACCCCAACGGATTGCACTTTACTATTTCGGATACAGGCTGGGGCAAGGCGCTTTGGGGCAAGCTTTACGGTCAGTGGCTGTGCGAAGCGGCTGTGTTTGTTTATGATTTCGACAGGTTCGATGCGGCAAAGCTTTTGCCTATGTTTAAAAAGTATAACATCACCACCTTCTGCGCGCCCCCCACGATGTACCGCTTCTTTATCCGCGAGGACCTTTCCAAATACGACCTTTCCTCGCTTAAGCACGCCACCATTGCGGGCGAAGCCCTTAACCCCGAGGTATTTAAGCTGTTTTATAACGCAACCGGCCTAAAGCTTATGGAAGCATTTGGTCAGACCGAAACCACCTTGGCTATAGGTAACCTTTTTGGGGCAGAGCCCAAGCCCGGTTCTATGGGCAAGCCCAACCCCCAATACGATATCGACCTTGTGCTTGATGACGGCACACCCGCAGGCGTTGGCGAAGAGGGCGAAATCGTTATACGTCTTAAGAAGGGCGAGCCCAGACCCTTTGGCTTGTTCCTTGGATATTATAAGAACCAAGAAGCCACCGACAGAGTGCTTTGCGAGGATATGTACCACACCGGCGATACCGCATGGCGGGACGAGGACGGCAACTTCTGGTACGTGGGCAGAGTGGACGACGTTATTAAATCCAGCGGCTACCGCATAGGACCCTTCGAGATTGAAAGCGTTATTATGGAGCTTCCCTACGTTTTGGAATGCGCTATTACGGGCGTTCCCGACGAAACCAGAGGTCAGGTAGTTAAGGCTACCATCGTTCTTACCAAGGATAAAGAGCCCTCGGAGGAATTGGTTAAGGAAATTCAGAACTACGTAAAAACTCATACCGCACCCTATAAGTACCCCAGAAAGGTAGAGTTTGTTACCGAATTGCCCAAAACCATTTCGGGTAAGATAAGAAGAACCGAAATACGCAAAAAAGATTCACAAAATTAATTGTTTTTGGTGTTGAACATTCAATAATTATGTGGTAAAATTAAAAGCGCAGGAGTGTTTCCTTCTGCGCTTTAATATCTTTTTTATGAAAGTACCTGCAATGAACAAAATTCCTGTTATTGTTGTGGTAGGCCCTACCGCAAGCGGTAAAAGTGCATACGCCCTGAAAAAAGCCCAAGAGCTTGGGGGCGAGGTTATAAGCGGTGATTCTATGCAAATCTACCGCGGTATGGATATTGGCACCGCCAAGCCCACCGCAGAAGAAATGGCAGGCATACCCCACCATCTTATTGACGTGGCGGATATAGAAGAGCCTTTTTCTGCCGCGAAGTTCGTTTCGCTTGCATCTGCCGCTATTGCAGATATTTATTCCCGCGGGAAAATGCCTATTATCGCAGGGGGCACGGGGCTTTATATAGATACCCTTATAAGCGGTACCAAGCTTTCTGCCACCGAGGACGACCCTAAATTGCGGGAAGAGCTTTTTGCCTTTGCCGATACCTTTGGCGCAGAAGCCTTGCACAGCCGTTTGGCAAAGATAGACCCTGCGGCGGCGGAAGCCATACATCCCAACAATATAAAGCGGGTTGCCCGCGCCATAGAAATTTACGAAAAAACCGGCAAAACCAAAACCGAGCTTGATATAAAAAGCAAAGAGGAAGAAAGCATTTATGCTCCGTATACGGTTTTTATTTGCCCCAAAGAACGGGAAACTATTTATACCCGCATAGATGCCCGCGTTGAAAAGATGTTTGACCTTGGCTTAGAGCAAGAGGTTAAAAGGCTGTGGGATATGGGGCTTGAAAGCACGGTTACCGCATCGCAGGCTATTGGATATAAAGAATTTTACCCTTATTTTAGGGGCGAAACGGATATAGAAACGGTAAAGCAAAGCATTTGCCTTAACACACGGCATTATGCAAAGCGCCAGCTAACCTGGTTTAACCGCAAGCCCGCAGACGAAATAATTTACATTTAATTTTTCATTTTTCATTATTCATTATTCATTTTTCAGAAAGGAGTACCCATAATGGCAGATAATAACAAGCCCGCAAAGAAGCAAACAACTGCCCCCACCACAAGGCGGGTTAAAAAGAACCGCACCTTGGGGGATTACGCGTTGTATTATCTTGGCAGGTTTGCAAAGGCATCAAAGCGGTTTTTTGCCCAGTTTGGTACGGCGGTTTTGGCTGTTGCCATTGTTGCATACGTATTTTTGCAGGTTATGCTTAACGTGGGTACTATTTTAGATACCGAG
>JAFYOG010000153.1 GCA_017560285.1 Clostridia bacterium | reverse complement strand
GTTTAGCTTGATAATTTCAATATCGCGAGATTGTTTTGAATAATAGTCCCAAGCAATATTGGGGAACTTTGTTGCAACACGCAAGGTTCTGTCGGTGGGGAATCTTAATCCTTTTTTTGCGGCAACCGCCATTTTGCACTTGCCAAAGCCAAGATCGCAAAGCTCATATACGTCGGATGAATATTCTAACAGAATATCCTTTCCAACAACACCGATATCGGCAGCACCGCGTTCTACGTATATCGACACGTCCGAGGGCTTTGCCCAAAAATATCTAACCTTGTTTTCGGAATTTTCAAAAATTAACTTTCTGCCGCCATCCATCAGCTCCGGACATCCATACCCAATAGATTCAAACAGCTTATATACTTTTTCGCCTAGTCTTCCTTTGGGAAGTGCTATATTTATGTAATCATTCATTGCTCATACTCCCATCGGGTGCCATAACAATTTTATTTCTGTATTTTAACCATTCATATTCTTCTGACAACGCAATACAACGCTTTCCGTTATCTGAGAAATTACGCTGTGCAGACAGAACGTCTGCAGGATCACATTCTTTGGAATACAGCAAAAATACATCGTAATCATAATCGAGTTCGCGGTATTGAGATTCCGTTAAAATATCAATAGAAGCCGCAAATCCCGCCGCGGAAGCGTTGCATCCAAACCGTTTTACAAGATTATCGTACCTGCCGCCGGAAAGCACAGATTTGGGCACGCCGTTTATAAACCCTTGGAACAATAAACCGTTATAATAATTAACGTCGTTCATAACCGAAAAATCAAGGATAAATTTATCAGCCAAGCCCTCTTTTTCGATAATATCAGATAGCTGTTGCAGTTCTTTGAAGTTGGCGTTGTTTTCTGCATTGGGCAGATACTGTACCAAACGATTTATAGTTTTAGAAAACTCACCGGAAACAGTAACAAGCCCGCAAATCTTATCAATTACGGTTTCGCAAATACCTAAAGATTTGCAAACGTCCTTTACTCCGTGCAAATTCTTCTGTGCAATAAGTTGATATATTTCTGCTTCAGCGGTTTCGCTAAGATTAGCCAAACTCATCACGTCGGAAATAATTCCCATATGCGAAATAGCAATCCTGTAATTATCGTCCGCACGTTCTAAGCTTTCAGCCGCAAGTAAAATTATTTCGCCAAGGGCGCGTATATCCAAATCGCCAATATACTCCAAGCCCATCTGGGTCATTTCTTTAATCTCGCCTGCACTGCTGTCTGCAACGTATATATTTTCGTTATAATATACTTTTACAGGCAACGAAGCGGCCTTAATATTTTTAACAATCGATAATGTAATATCAGGTTTTAGAGCCAATAAATGTCCCGCAGGGTCAGTAACAGTTATAATATTAGCGTTTCTTAGAAAAGATTTGTTTTGCAAATACAAATCGTATTTTTCGAACTTTTTCATCTTAAACTTTTTGTACCCGAATGATTCGTACAAGCGTCTAAGTCCCATCACTAAACCTTCGTCGCGACGGTATACAGCATCATTAACATTCATAACATTCACCTATATATTTTTTGCTTTACATATTGTATCACACTATCTCGCTTTAGTCAAGTAAATTGTTAAAGTTTTTTGCACAATTTATACTTTTTTAGCAAAAAAATGTTATACAATATATCTAAAAGTGATTTTAACAGAAAAACCGGTATTATTTTACAAAATCGCGGGTTTAATATTGTTTAGAGGTTGACACTTTTTTAATAATAGTTTATTATATATATAATAAAACTTACGGAGCAAATAATGAACAATAGAGAAATATCCGAAATTCGCAGACGAATACGTCCCGAAAAAAACAACATTGGCAGAGTTCGCGGCTGCTATGTTACAAATAAAACAGTTGTTTCAGAATTTAATCTTAATTTTCAACTTATCTCTACCGACGAAGCCGAAGAATTGCTTTCTGTTTTGAGAAAAATCTTCTCGGGTTCCATAGGAAGAAATTTAATAGATATCTCCTTTACTAACCAACAGGTTTTAGAAAGCGATGAACATAAGCTTTTATCAACTTTGCGTAACTCCGCATTGACCGATGACGAGGCAATAAAAACCTTTTATAACAAAACCGTCTCTTCCTTAGAATTGGACGGAAGCTATTTACTATTGTTGGCCAACGACAAATACGACGTATACACCTTTTCTGCAGATGGCGAAAAAGAAGATTCTGCAGAAATGTTTTCATACATAATGTGTGCGGTTTGTCCTATAAAATCCTCAAAGCCTACCTTAAGCTATGCTTTATCCGAAAACAATTTTAAGAATTTAACAAGGGATTCTATTATCTGCGCTCCGGAACTTGGCTTTATGTTCCCTGCTTTTGATACTCGTAAGGCAAATATTTATAACGCGCTATATTATACCCGCAGCACAACAGAATCACATACCGAATATACCGATGCAATATTTAACTCCAAGCTACCAAAGCCTGCCGCCGAGCAGACCGAAGAATTGGCGACCATTATAAATTCAGCTGTTGCCGATGAATGCGATATTGAATTCGTACAGGCTATACAAAGCCAGTTGGTAGAAATTACACAAGACCACAAAAACAACAAAATTGACGAACCGCTTGTGTTAAGCGAAAAAGACATTGGGTCGCTTTTACGCTGCGGCGGCGTTGGTGAAGATACTGTTAATGAATTTACTAACAAATTCAGTTCTGATTTTGGCAGCAGTACGTCTATTACACCTGCAAATATTATGGATTTGAAAAAGTTTGAGGTTAAAACGCCGGATGTTTTGGTAAAAGTAAAAGCCGAACGAAACGATTTGGTTGAAACCCGCGTTATCGACGGAACAAAGTATATACTTATACGCGCAGACGGAGATGTTGAAGTTAATGGAATCAAAATTAACATAAAATAATAAACATTTTATGTTTCAATCAGTGTTTTTTTCATTAAAAAGTTTAATTTTAGGAGAGCATCATGCTGGAAATTTTACCTCTTTTTTGCTTATCCCTATTTCTCGCATACTGTTCACAAAAGAATAATTTTATACTTAAAATCAATGAAAAAGTTAAAATTGATTTGGCTTTTGTATTTTTAGTAGTAGCCTTAAGTGTTTTCGCAGGGCTAAGGACCAACTATAACGATACTTGGCTGTATATGAAGAATTTTAAAAATGCCGTACCGTTAAGTGAGTATCTGGCGACAGAACCTGGCTTTTTTGATAATCCGTTTTTCTACGGTTTTCAATGTTTTTTCAGACATAATATTTCGAACAATTTTAATTTATTCTGTATGTTGGTTTCATTTTTCATAATCTTCAGCATACTTAGATTAATAAAAAAATATTCCAAAAACTTTATTTTAAGTATAACTATTTTCTTTTCGTTGGGTCTTTATTATGATATATTAGGCGCAATGAAGCAAATGATTGCAATAGCCATTCTTACTTATGCAGTCGATGCATTGATCAAAAAGAAAACCTTACTATATTTTTGCATAGTTTTATTAGCTACTCTATTCCACTCTTATGCAATATTCTACTTAATTTTAATCATTTTTATTAACAGGCCCTGGTCTGTTACAACGTACATTACCGTTTTCGCAATTGCAGTATTATTGTTGACCTTCGAAT
>JAFYOG010000152.1 GCA_017560285.1 Clostridia bacterium | reverse complement strand
TTTATTGACTATTTTTGCTTTTGTGTTTATAATTAGTACGATAATTACTTTTTTGGTGAATTTATGGTATATTTCGATTCTGCGGCTACAAGCGTTCCCTTTGATTGCGCTGTCGATGCCGCCAAGGATATATTAAATATTTACGGCAACCCTTCCTCGGTTCACACCGCGGGCATAAACGCAAAAAAGGCTTTGGAATCCGCCCGCAAGGACGTTGCCGCCGCGTTGTACGTAAAGCCCCAAGAGGTTGTTTTTACAGGCTGCGGAAGCGAAAGCAACAACCAAGCCATATTTGGGCTGGCAAAGCTTAGGGCGCGGCGCAGCAAGCGGATTATTACCACCGACAGCGAGCACCCAAGCGTTTCTGCCCCTATTGCGGCGTTGGAAGCAGAGGGTTGGGAAATTGTAAAAATACCCACCCGCGGGGGCGAGCTTGATCTGGCGGCTTTGGAATCTGCCCTTGCACTTGGCGCCGCCTTTGTGGCGGTAATGCAGGTTAACAACGAAACAGGCGCAAAATACGATATTGCCGCGGTACGCAAAGCCATAGATAAAAGCGGTTGCGGCGCGTTGCTCCATTGCGATGCGGTGCAGGGCTTTTTAAAGACCCAAGACCTTAAGGAAATTGCCAAAAACTGCGATACTGCAAGCATTTCCGCCCATAAAATAGGCGGTTTTAAGGGCGTTGGCGCATTATATATAAAAAGCGGAATCAAGCTGCCCGCCTTTATAAAGGGGGGCGGTCAGGAAAGCGGATTTAGGTCGGGGACCGAGAATTTGCTTGGCATTGCCGCCTTTGCAAGCGCCTGCAAGGCTTATAACAACGATATTCGCAATCATATATCAAATCTATACGGTTACCTTTGCGAAAAGCTTTCTGCCATACCCGAGGTTGCCCTTAATATCCCCAAAAACCACTGCGATAACATTCTGCTTATTTCTGCCCTTGGGGTGCGAAGCGAGGTTATGCTTAACGCGTTAAGCGCCGAAGGTGTTTGCATTTCGGCAGGCAGTGCCTGCTCGGCAAGAAAGGGTGTTACCCACGCCATGGCGGCATATGGGCTTGATAAACCCCATTTGGAAAGCGCCTTGCGCATAAGCATTGGCGCACATAATACCACAACCGATTGCGATATCCTTGCCGAAAAGCTTGCCCAAGCCATAAAAAGATTAAAAAGATAAAGTAATGCCTTTTGCATTTACAGGAGATATACGATATGCGTGAAGTTTTTTTGCTAAAATACGGCGAAATAGTTTTAAAGGGGCTTAACCGCAACTTTTTTAACACTATGTTGGAAAAGCGGGTGCGGAAGGCTTTAAAATCCGTTCAGGGCGAATTTTATTACGATTATGCCCAGTCTACCCTGTGCATTTGGGGCTCTGACGATGCAGATATGGATACCGCCCACGAAAAGCTTAAAAAGGTTTTTGGTGTGGCTACCGTTTGCCGCGGTATTCAGTGCGAAAAGGATATAGAGGATATTAAAGAAAAGCTTGCACAATATGCAGGCGAGCTTTTGGGCAACGCAAAGACCTTTAAATGCGATGCCAAGCGCAGCGACAAAAAGTTCCCCCTTAAATCCCCCGAAATATGCGCTCTTTGCGGCGGCGTGGTTTTGGAAAACTGCCCCGATATTAAGGTTGACGTTATAAACCCCCAGCGGGTTATTACCATAGAAATCCGCGACAGAGCCGCCTTTATTCACGGTAACGGCGAAAAAGGCGCAGGCGGTGTTCCCGTTGGCTGCAGCGGCAGGGCGATGCTTATGCTTTCGGGCGGGATCGACAGCCCCGTGGCAGGCCATATGATAGCACGGCGCGGCGCGGCAATGGATGCGGTTTACTTCGAAACTCCCCCATATACAGGCGAGGCGGCGGCAGAAAAGGTTCGCACCCTTGCAGAAAAGCTTACCGAATATTGCGGCGAGATTTATTTGCATTCCGTAAGCCTTACCGAAATTCAGGAAACCCTTGTTTCTACCTGCACCGAAAAATATTTTACCCTGCTTTTGCGCAGATTTATGGTTCGTTGTGCTTGTAAGCTTGCCGAAAAATACGGCGCGGGCTGTATTGTTACCGGCGAAAGCTTGGCGCAGGTTGCCAGCCAGACAATGCAATCCTTGTCGGTTACCGATGCGGTTGCAACAGTGCCCATTTTGCGCCCCTGCATTGGGTTGGATAAAGAGGAAATCGTTGTCCGCGCAAGAGAAATCGGCACCTTCGAAACATCCATACTCCCCTACGAGGATTGCTGTACGGTGTTCACACCCAAGCACCCCGACACAAAGCCGGATATGGCAAAAATTTTAGAGGAAGAGGCAAAGCTGGATATAGAGGGCTTGGTAGAGCGGGCAATGGCTACCGACCACTTTGTTCGCTTGGACGGTTAATATGAAGCTGCTTATAAACAGATTAAAGGCAAAAGGCTATAAAATAAGCGCGGCGGAATCCTGCACCGGCGGCTTGGTTTCCAAGCTGTTAACCGACGTTTCGGGTGCAAGCGAGGTTTTCGATTGCGCCGTTACCACCTATTCCAACGAGGCAAAAATCGCCCTTTTGGGTGTTAAGCCCGAAACCTTGGCGACCTATAGCGCAATTTCCGAAGAGGTTGCCTGCGAAATGGCACAGGGGGTTTTAAGGCTTTCGGGTTCGGATATTTCGGTTTCGGTTACAGGCTTGGCAGGTCCCAACAGCGATGGCTCGGGCAAGCCCGTGGGCACCGTTTGCATTGGCATTGCCACGGCGGAAAAATGCTATGCAAAGACCTTTATGTTTGCAGGCAACCGCAACGAAATAAGAAAGCGCTCGGCAAAAATGGCTTGCACTATGGTGTTCGACGAGCTTGGCATTTCCCCCAAAAAAGATAAGCTTACAAAACGCGCCGTAGGCAAGGTAAAAAAGATTACCAAAAGAATAAGAAGAAAATAAAATTTAAGCAAAAAAACTCTTGACAATCCCCTAAAAGGGTGATAGAATACATTGTGCGCCGAATACGGCGTGCAGTATAGCGGAATTGTGTAACGGTTAGCACGACAGACTCTGACTCTGTTTGTTGGGGTTCGAATCCCTATTCCGCTGCCAAATAAAAGAGCTGTCCAAACGGACGGCTCTTTTGTATTTTATCGGGACCCCGTTTGCCCCATCGCAACAAAAAAGGTTCGTTTTGCAACGAACCTTTTTATATTATTCAAAATATCTGTACTTTTTGCCGTTTTTAAGTGTAATAAACTTTTCTTCGTCGTTTTCGGCGATAATAAAGCCTTCTTCGCAAGCCTTGCGGGGCATAGCGGGCTTTGCACTGCCGGTTACAACGCGGGCGATATCGCCAACAACTGCGGCGGCGGTGGGCAAGCTGCCTGCGCCTGCGCCGTAGAACATAACCTCGCCAACGCAATCGCCGGTAACGCTTATTGCATTAAAGGCTTCGCATACAGAGTTAAGCATACTTGTTGCCGCAACCACGTGGGGCGCAACCGAAATGCTTAGCTTTTCGCCAACCAAAACAGCCTTTGCAATAAGGCGGATAACACAGCCCATTTCTGCGGCAAGACGAATATCCTGCAAGGTAACCTCTTCGATACCCTCTACGTAAGGGATAGATTCGTAGGAAATATATCTGCCGTGGGCGATACCTGCAAGGATAGAGATTTTTCTTGCGGAATCAAGCCCTGCAAGGTCTGCGTGGGGGTCTGCCTCGGCATAGCCAAGCTCTTGGGCAACCTTTACCATATCCTGCAATGCCTTGCCCTCGGTTTGCATATGGGTAAGAATATAGTTGGTGGTACCGTTAAGAATACCTGCAATACGCAAAATCTTATCCCCTGCAAAGCATTCCTTTAAAGGTGCGATAACGGGAATACCGCCGCCAACGGATGCCTCGTAAAGATAGCAAACACCATTTTCTGCGGCAACGCGCTCTAATTCCTCGCCGTATTTATCTACGCAAGCCTTGTTGGATGTAACAACGTGCTTGCCTGCCTGCAATGCGGCAAGGCTGAACTTATAAGCCGCGCCGGTACCGCCCATGGTTTCTACAACAACCGAAACCTTTTTGTCGTTAAGGATTTTATCAAAATCGGCGGTAACTCTGTCTGCAAGAGGGTGGTCGGGGAAGGTGCGAAGGTCTAAAATATGTTTAATATTAATATCGGGGCAAAAGTTTGCGCCGTTGCGGGTTAAAACCTCGTAAACGCCGCTGCCAACCGTACCAAAACCTAATATTGCAATATTTGTCATAACTAACTACTCCAAACCGTAATATATTGCCATTGTACCACAAATATATTCTATTTTCAAGCATTATTTGCGTGTTTTGGG